>CAXBLN010000006.1:0-44479 GCA_963976555.1 uncultured Gammaproteobacteria bacterium | reverse complement strand
CCTGTCGTTAGCGGTCAGGACTACATCAGCCGGGGCGTCGAGGCCGTCGACCAGACGATTGGAAAACTCGGACGCGCCCTTGCCGAGGACAATTAATTCATCCGGCGCATAGGCATTGCTGATCTCGGCGGCGAGACCTACCCAGCCGAACACCTGCTGTACACTGAGTACATATTTAGTGCTGCCACTGCTGCCGTTGATGCCCTCCTCTGCGGCGGCCAACGCCGCGGCGCAGCCTGCCCTGGCACCCGCCCTTGGGCCGGCCACCTCATTCCCGTAGGACCAGGCTGGAATATCACGCAGCACCGGGTCCAGCAACGCTATCCCCATGGCGGCTACGTCCGCCGCCGACTCCGCCCCAACGTCCAGCCACAGATCGTTCTGCGTAATGATCGCCGTCTCACCGCTGTGCTGAGCGGCGAAGTGTCCATTCGCTACGGCACTCACACCCACCACGGGACCGCTGCGCGTCATGATGCGAAGATGCTGCCCCTCATGAGCTTGATCCCAAAGTGGGTGACGTGACCCGCTTCCTATCCTATGCAATCGCAGATACCCGTCATCGGTAATCTGACTGACGGCATAGCCATAGGAATCTAACGCGCAGGCAACGACGCGAGTAGGCTCGCCAGGCCCTACAACCTTAAGCAAATTGCCGTAGGAGTCACGATTCCAACCTTCGTATTCCCTAACAATAGAGTCGGTTGCGAGATGCTCGTGCCCGGTAGGCGCATCGATGGCTACCCAGCTGGCGAGCGCATCCAGTGAGGGCGATTGCGCCTGAACTTTCGCGCATAGCATTGCCGCGAAGGCAAACATTGAAACTGCAGCTGCAAAATAACTACTCTTCATTTCGATTCCACCTATTGCGCCAGTCTGTAGGCGATGATGTATCCACCCTGAGGATCTTCCTGATCCGCAGGCAGCACCCTGAAGCCGCGGGCACTGTTTGAATTGTAAACCGGCACTGTGACAACCACTGTCTGCTTTCCTGCCGGTGAGAGGTAACTCATCGGCGTCGCATGCGCGGTAAACGGCAGGTCAGCGTGCCACAGCTCTCTTCCATCGCTGATATTAGTCGCGCGTAGGGTATTGTCGAATGTGCCTGCACTGAAGATGAGACCCCCTGCCGTCGTTACCGTGCCGGCACTCTGAGGCGTCCCCACGCTGATAGGCAGTCGCGTTTTTATATCCAAAGGACCACTCTCTTTGGCCGAGCCGATGGGTCGCTGCCACAGAAGCTGTTTCGTCTCCAGATCGATTGCCGCGAGCACACCATAGGGTGGTTGGTTGCAGGGAACTCCCAGAGGCGACATGAAGCGAACCGTCGTATGGGAATAGGGTGTGCCGAGTTGATTGCCCTGTACGCCTTCGGGCAGTTCATCCCGCGGAATCAGCGTTAGCTGATTGCCCAGCAACATCGGGTTAACCACCATGATGTTATTTACCTGATCGACGCTGACCGAGCCCCAGTTGTGGCCGCCGGCATTTCCGGGAAACTGGAAAATGGTATCGGCGCCGGGCACGGTGAAGTGTCCCTCGTAGCGCATCTTCTTAAATTCTATGCGGCACCAGAGTTGATCTAGTGGCGTAACGCCCCACATCGTTGCCTCGGACTGATCTGGTCGGAAATTCGGCAGATCCACTGCGAAGGGCTGAGTCGCTGCCACATAGTCTTCCGGCACTCCGCCATCCTGCGGCACCGGCAGTTCCTGAATATCGAAAATAGGTTCGCCGGTGATTCGATTGAGCACGAAGACTTCCGCACGCTTGGTGGGCACGAGAACCGCGGGAATTTTCTCGCCTCCTTCTCCTGGCAGGTCAATCAGAACCGGTTGAGAAGGAACGTCGTAGTCCCACACGTCGTGATGAACGGTCTGGTACGACCAGCGCACGCTGCCGGTCTCGCCATCTATCGCAACGATCGAGCTCGCATATTGTTCGCTGGACTCCATGCGCTGGCCACCGAAATAGTCTGGCGTCTCATTGCCCGTGGGTGCGTAGATCAAGCCTAGCTCTTCATCGACGCTGAACAGACTCCATACATTCGGAGTGCCGCGCGTGTAGACCTCGCCGCGAAGTGGCTGAGTGTGCACCCCTGGTCTTCCCATATCCCAGGCCCAGGCGAACTCTCCACTGAGCGCATCGAACGCGCGCACGACGCCAGACGGCTCGCCGACGCTACGGTTGTCCAACACCCAGCCACCAACCACCGCATTTCCGCGCACGATACCCGGGGGCGATGTCTGAAAGTTAAAGATACGCGGGTCGTTACCCATACCGATTGTTAGGTTAATCTCCCCTTGCTCGCCGAACTGAGAACAGCGCGCACCGCTGAGCGCATCGACTGCAATCAATCTAGCGTCACTGGTTGCCGTGAGTATCCTCTGCTGGCATTCACCCTGATAGTCTGCAGGAGCCTCGAAGTAGGAGACACCACGGCAGCCGGTCGTGAAGTAGCGGGCAAATTCCAGATGCTCGGGATCGATGAGGGGATCGAACTGCCAGCGCAACTCGCCGCTTTCCGCATCCAAAGCGATGACTCTATTGCCTCCCGTACAGACATAGAGCAGTTCACCGACTTGCAGCGGCGTCGCCTTGAAGGAGCCGCCCGCATTGGTGCGATAGGTCCACGCCACTTCCAGTTCGTCTACGTTTTCCCGGTTGATCTGAGCTAGCGGCGAGTAACGGCTGCCACCCACATCGTTACCATAACTAGGCCAGTCGCCAGCCGTGTTCACGGTGTTGACGCCGGATCGCTCGCTGAGCGGAGTCACGGTATAGCCGTAGCCGTCGATAGCCACGTAGGCGGTCAAGGCGAGCGATAGCGCGACGACATAGAGTGGATATTTCGACGCCAGCAGTGGCGGCGGATTGCCCGCGTACAGAGATCGACGCAGCCAGGGGGTGAGGAACCAAACGCCAAGCACTGCGAAGGGCAGCAATCGGGGCATTAGCGCCCAATGGTTCGTGCCGGATTCATACAGCGACCAGAGCACGGTGAATATCATGAACCCGCCATAGATCATCGATGCCGAGGGGTTCTGTTTCCAGAGTCGAACCGCACAGGCCGATAAAGTGAGACCAGCGATCAGATAGTAGAACGAACCGCCTAGTATAATAAGCTGCGTACCACCCAGCATCATCGGTATGGCAAAGACTAGAAGGATGACAGGAAAAATACGAGGAGCTTTACTGGCTGAATCGGCATTCATAGTAGTCGCCTTTTGTTATTCTTCGGCTATTGATGAACAATAGCGATAACGAAAGACTATACCCAAAAAGCACGAGCACAGCTACGCTGGCTGATCTGAGAGCCTTATGAGCCCTGTAGCTTCTGCTTCTCCATAAGGCGCTGCTGCTCCTTGAATTCCTGCTTCTGCTTCTTCCCGCGCTCTATCGCATTCTGCATAGGAGCCCCTATGTGGGTCTCGCCGCGCTGCTTCGCGAGCTGCACCTGACGCTCACGCTCCGCGAAGCCCTTCACCTGTTCCGGGCTCAGGCTTGCGTAACAGTGATGACAGCTAACGCCCGGCTGGTAAAATTCGCTGCTCTTGTCCTGTTCAGTGATGGGACGGCGACAGGCGTGGCATTGATCGTAATCGCCTTTTTGCAATTTATGGTTCACAGTCACGCGATTATCGAAGACGAAACACTCACCCTTCCATTTCGTTTCATTCTCGGGCTGTTGTTCGAGATATTTCAGGATACCACCTTTGAGATGATAGACGTCCTCGAAGCCATGCTGCTTCAGATAGGCGGTCGACTTCTCGCAGCGAATGCCGCCGGTGCAGAACATGGCAACTTTCTTGTGTACTTTCGGGTCTAGATTGTTCGCAACATAATCGGGAAATTCCCTGAAGGAGTCCGTCTCTGGGTTGACTGCATTCTCAAAGGTGCCGATCTCAACCTCGTATTTATTTCGCGTATCCAGAACCAACACCTCCGGGTCATCGATGAGGGCGTTCCAATCCTCTGGCTCGACGTACGTGCCGACGATCTGCGTTGGATCGATATCTTCGACGCCCATGGTTACGATTTCTTTCTTTAGCTTCACCTTTGTCCTGTAGAAGGGGTTCTCATCGACATAGGATTCCTTGGGCTGAATCGCAGCGAAGCGTTCATCCTGAGAAAGCCAGTCGAGCACGGCATCGATGCCTGCCCTGGACCCCGCGATAGTGCCGTTGATTCCCTCCTGCGCGAGCAGCAAGGTGCCTCGAACCTCATTGGCAAGCATTCGCTCAAGCAGGGGTGCGCGGAAGGATTCGTAGTCCGGGAAGCTGGCAAAACGATAGAGGGCTGCGACAACAACCCCATCGGCAGAAGTATTCATGATTTTCCTTATTGCTGACTGGAACGTAAATCCAGCGCATTCGAAGGGAGGGGATTCTATTAAAATTCGGGGCACTTGTAAAAAAGGCTCACATTCTCCAGTAGTTTAATGGATAATTCGCGCCTTTCCCGCTTGCGAAATTAAAGCTATGAATTATTACAACTGGTTGTTCAGCGCCCTCGTGCTAACGGCTTACATCATGTCATCGAACATAAGTTCACGCCTCATCGTTGACCTCGGCATCGCCAAGAAGGCGGCCCCCAAGCGCGCCAAGTACATATCGAAGATCTGTAATTTCGCGCTGGGCATGGTGAGCATCGTCGCCCTCTTTTTCATCTGGGGAATCGACTACCACAGCATCTTTCTTTTCGGCTCTTCCATCCTTGCAATCACAGGTGTGGCACTATTCGCGCAATGGTCTATTCTCAGCAATATAACCGCGAGTGTAGTCATCTTCTTCAACTACCCTGCCCGCATCGGGGATAATATTCGTATCCTCGATGGCGAGAACACTATCGAGGGTACGATTATAGATATCAATATTTTTCAGGTGCTCCTGGAAGATAAAGATAGAAACTTAGTCAACTTCCCAAACAATCTTCTCATTCAGAAAGCTTTCGTTAAAATCAAAGAGAAAGAGGAATTTGACGAATTCTCAGACTAAACAGCATCTATTCCTTGGCTAACCCAGAGTTCACAGCACAGTGAATAAAACCGGATAAGGGGTCGTCTCTACTAGCTATCGGTTACCACTGGCAATTTAGAGGGCGCTCCCCACTCGATCCACGACCCATCATACACAGAGAGATTTCTGTGGCCGGCGAGGTAGGCCGCGAAAGTGAGGATGCAGGCAGTAAGACCGGAGCCGCAACTCGTAATCAGGCGCTGATTATCGGAGACGAAGGAACTGAAAATCTCTTGTAGCTCGGCGACTGGCTTCATTACACCTGCGCTCAGTAACTCGGGGAAAGGCAGATTTTTGGCATTGGGCATGTGACCGCCACGAATGCCAGGGCGTGGCTCGGGAGCTGTGCCATAGAAGCGACCGCTCGACCGAGCATCGAGAATCACGCAGTTAGAATCCTCCAGAGCCGACAGCACCACACTGAAATCGCAGAACGACTCTTCTGAAAAATTCGCGTTAAAATTCCCAGGAACAATATCGGTCTGCAGATTGTCCGCCGTCGCGAACCCCGCAGCAATCCAGGCCCGCAAGCCACCGTCGAGGACGGCTACACGCTCGAAGCCCATGGCGCGAAGCATCCACCAGGCCCGCGGACTGGCGTATATGCCCACGTCGTCGTAGATCACGATGACACTGTCATTGTTGATACCCAGCTTCCGTACCTCGTCCTGAAACAATTCCGCGCCCGGCATCATGTGCGGCAGGGATGAGTCTTGCTTGCAGATTTTAGTATCGTAGTCGAAGCGGCGGGCAGCGGGAATGGCCAGAAAGCTTTCGTCGTTGTTGAGGGACTCATAGCCAGGCACTACCGGGGGTACCGACGCATCCAACACGATGAGCTCACTCGCATTTAGGTTTTCATGGAGCCAATTGACATCGACGAGCGGGGAAGGAAGTTCGAGCATGGAGTCAGCCTGTAATAATCCGTTGGGCGCTGCTGTTATAGCCGTTCAGAGAAAAGCCTTAGCTTCGCTTTTAGTTTCTGCGTGTTTTCCGGCCCAATCCGTATCAACTGCTTCTGCACCTGAGCCATATTCTCGATATTCGCATCGGCGTAGAGGTACATGACAGATGGCTTGACTAGTTGATAGGGCCCTTCGACATTCGGAGCGCGCAGCACGATGTTTATCGCCGAGCGCAGCGTGTCAGTGAAGTCGACATTGCGATAGCCGATCTCGGCATAGGCTTGTTGGAATAGTGGCTGTAGAGTTCGATAGAGCATCACCGCCTGATCCGCGTCTACAGCGACGAACGTGTCGATAATCTGATCGAAGCGAGCATGGGCGCTCGCATCCATGACAAACAGGTTTTCATCGATATTGCTAACAGGCATCTCCTGCTGCATGCCCTTATAAGGGAGCCCAGTCTGTGGATAACTGCCGCGGCCAATATTGTCGACAAGCACGACGATGCTTCGCACCAGCTGCTCATCGGCGAGCACACGAATAAGGGCGGCGCCATTATTTAAAGCGCGCAGGCCTTCCAGAACGAAAGCATCGCTGTCATTCAGGCTGGGTAGTTGTAGCACTTCTGACGAGGAGGGCTCGAGCGCAGGTGCGGCTATGGCAACCTCAACGGGCGCTTCCTCGATAGTCGGAGTTGCAGCGACCGCAGGCGGTTCTGCCCTGGGCTCTAACCTGGTTCTCGGCAGACTCGGGGCAATCACAGGTGCAGGCTCTGGGGTGGGCTGTGTGTTAGTCGTCGGCACGACCACGGTCGTCCTGCCGACGGGTGCCTCGAAAGTGGCCGCCAGGTAGACAAGATACAAGAACGTAAATACGGCGATGGCTGCTACCGCCCAGATGCCGATTTTTGACATGAAATCACTCCATTGCTGCATAGATACGGCAACGTTACTGCATTAGAAGGGTAGATTCTGTCACAGCGCCAGTATGGCTACAACACGGCTCAGGCTGAAGTCAGTCGAATGCCATCAATTGCCACAATTTAAACACAGTTACAGTCGTTGATTCGCGCTGGCAGTCACGAGCTCGCGCAATAAAAAACCCGGTAGCCTCTCGGTTTCCGGGTTTAGTTTCTGCGATCACAAACTCTGTTACTGACTCACAAGCCGTGACTTTATACCTTAGGAAAACCCAACTCTTCCATCGTGCGGGTTAAGTCCTTTCCTGCCGTTGCGGGATTGGTTTCCTTGTCTATCTTCAGGATAGTTCCGTCAGCACCAATATAGTAGGTCCAACGATTCGCGAAACCACGCGCCATCAAGACACCGTAATCACTCGTCATCTCCTTCTCGGGATCCGCAAGGATTGGAAAACCAGCGGCATGCTCTTCAGCAAAGGCTGTATTGTCTTCCAGGGTATCTACACTGGCCATGAAATAAGCAACGTCAAAACTTTGGATTTCTCTAGCACTGTCACGCAGCGCTTTGCATTGCATAGTTCATCCGCCGGTGAAGGCTTTGGGAAAGAAGGCTATGACAACAGGCTTCTCGCCCAAAAACTGCGACATGCTATAGGTCTTGCCATCCGATGCCTGCAGGGTGAAATCAGGCGCTTTGTCGCCCACTTCCAATGCAGCTGCAAATTGACTTCCCAGCGCGACAGCAGCTAATAAAGCAGCCAGCGTGAGCCGAGATAGTCTGTTAACAAAATGAGACATAATCTCCTCCGGTTGATTGATTCCGCCGCAAATCGCGAAAGCGATCCACAGCAGCACCATTGAACACTTTGTATCGGCTGTTTTCCAGTAAAACAGGCCCATAGCCCTCGAAAATTGCGCCTGATGACGCACTTCAACTGTCTAATACCGGTTCCGGAGGGAGTAGATGCCGGTTCTCAGAAGAGTCGACGCGATCGAGACTGCCTGAGCAGCTGATAGGTCTGGGTCTCCAGCTCAGCGATCTGCGACTCCAACTGCTCCCGCTCCGCTCTGCTGAGATCGCTCTGCTCGTAGATTTGTCGCAGCCTGTCGATGGATGCCTGGACGGCTCGAGTGCTGCGATCCATGGCATAGCGTTTCGCATCTACCTGGGACTGGCGGTAGCGCGGATTCTCAACCTGTACGTTCACACACTCTCGCACTATCTGGCCTGCACTGTTTCTCACATTGCGACAGCGCTGCTCGTAGACATAGCGACTGGCTGTTCCCTCGAAGGCTGTGTAGGGAGTGCTGGCGATAGCTCTCACCAGCACCAGGTCCGCCTCCGATTTCCCCTGAAAAATATCGATCATATTCTCTGGACGATAATTCGGCTGCACATCCATATTCGCGATGAGACGTTCATAGAAGTCACTCAGGTCCTCGGCGCTTCGCGAATAGGCACGGTATCCCAGATCCAGCAGATTCTCTCGCAACAGACGTAACTTCCAGTCACCATAGTTTTGTGCTGCATCGAGATAGGCAGGGTCGTCTAGCCCATAGAGCCGACTGCTAATATGATATTGAAGCTCCTGTAAATCATCGGCTTCCTGCCAATTGCGAAGCCGACCGTTGCTTTCGATGAGGGATCTGATGACCGGAATCTGTTGCTCGCTGTAGAGCCCAGTGTTGATTCGGCTAATTTGCAGGGCGTCGGTATAGACGGAGATAGCCGAATCGAAGTCTTCTATCTCATCATAGAGGGCTCCAAGGTCGGCGTATGCCTCTTGCAACTGTGGCGCATAGATTCCCTGGCTGCCCTGCATCTCATCTATCGCTTGAAGACGTAACTCAAACTGCCGCGCTACCTCTGCCTCGCGCGCCCGCTCCGCCTCTCGAAGCTCATCCTCCAGATCCTCCAACACCTTCGCATTATCTATCTTCACGGGGCTTTCGATATCCTGACCCAGAGCGAGGGGGCCAGGGGCGAGCATCGCCAGGATCGAAAATGCAGCGCACAGTTGAACCCACCACTGATTGCTGGTGCGCTGTATTGTGCCGCTGTGGAATCTGGACCTCATATCTTTCCTACGCCGTACCTCTAGTTTCATACATTTATAGCGGCATTGACCTGAATCAACACTGAACCCGTTGTCCGGGCACAAACTTTGCTCTCCAATCGTCGCACAAATTCTGCAACGAATTGTTTTATAAGTCATTAATTTCTCAAGCAACCCTGAACGCGGCCTGCGCTGGGACACTATGCCACATGCTAAGCAACCGATTGGCTCACTACAATTACGACCCTCAGCAATACCCGTAGGCCAATACAACCATCTAGGCTAGAACAAGAAAGATTGCAGTGATACGAACCCATTCCATAAAGCAATTAAAGCAGCCAATTGCCCTAAGTCTACTATTTATTTCCTCCAGCACGGCGCTATATACCCAAGATAGAGTCGAAGAAGTTATTGTAATTGGACGTCAGGAATTTCTAGAAACCGAATTTACCTCGAGACCTGCTGGCACGAATATCGATGCCGCCAAGCCGACGAACCAGGTACCCGGCGGAGCGAAGCACCTATCGGCAGCCGCATGCTTGGCCACGGCAGAAACCTCTTCGGAAGGCTACAGTATAAATGGTAAGGCGATTCATCTAGTATCTATCCAGACTGGAAGCCTCGGCGTTGCACTTAACGCCGAGGCATTCTCCACTTGGAGTCAAAGGATACGCCATGATTACTATCGTAGTCTTACTCACAATTCGCGATGCAGCCGCCTTCGAGCAATTCGAGAGGCAGGCGGTGGCTATCATGGTAGAACATGGCGGGAAACTGGATTCGGCGTTTCGCCCTAGCCTACCCGGCAACTCACAGGCAGCTGCCGTCGATGAGATACACGTCCTAAAATTTCCAAACCAGGAGTCGTTCGAGCGCTATAAAGCCGATGAACAGGTAGCTGCTCTGGCGTCGCTGCGCGAGAAGGCGATAGCGCACACGATCGTTTATGTCTCTGCCGAAGAGATAGACTACTCTTCACTCGAATCCCACTAGAGCTGGCTACTTCGGCACCTGCGGCGTGCACTTACAGCGGCACAGCAATCCCTCCCCCTGAGCACGCCATAACAACTCAATAAAGAGCAGCGCCCAATCTTTACCAGGACCCGTCCGGGCTGCAATGTTGCATGACAAAAAGAAAAAGCTGCGTTACTCTCAGAGCTTGTAATTGTTGGCTCCGAACCACGCAAGCGCTGTTGCTCCAGGAGCCATGGGATCTCCCGGACAGCGGACACGCAAGAGTTTCACCGGATACCCTATTCACAAAAGAGGATCTAATAATGATAAGAATGCGCCTTTTATGTCTCTGGACGGTGAGCCTCCTAATGGCCGCCATAGCCTCCGTTGCCACTGCCCAGCAAGACACTGTCGAATGGACCACTTTGGGCAATGACTTCGCCCATACCCGCTTCTCACCTTCCGAGGAAATCACCGCCGAAAATTTTAGTGAATTGGAGGTGGCCTGGCAGTGGGATGGATCCAGCTTTCAGGCACAGAGCGGACGCTCGACGCCAAGCTATATTAACGGGCGGCTGTACACCGTCGCCGGCGCACGTCGCCACGTCGTCGCTATCGATCCGAAGACCGGCGAAACCATCTGGTCTTATAGAGAGCCGGATACAGAACGCTATCAATACTCTATGCGTGCCGACTACGGCAAGGGCGTAGGCTACGGCCAGATCGATGGCAAGGACATCATCTACATCATCTCGCCAGGATTCTTCCTCACGGCGCTCGATGCCGAGACTGGAGCCCCGGTGGAGGGTTTTGGCAAACCTGTACCCATAGACGGCTTTCCCGATACAGGCGTGGTGGATCTGCTTGCCGATCTCGGTCACCCCTATGATCCCTACGAGGGCCTTCCCTTAGAGCGCGGTTACATCACCTCTTCGTCGCCACCGATCGTGGTGAATGACGTTGTTATCGTGGGCAACTCCGCCGAGCAGGGCTACAACCAATCCAGAATCGAAAACGTACCCGGGGACATGCTTGGCTACGATGCCCGCACCGGCGAGTTCCTGTGGAAGTTCAACGTGATTCCACAACCCGGCGAATATGGGCACGAGACCTGGGAGAACGATGCCTGGCAATACACCGGCGACATATCCTCATGGGCGCCGATATCGGCAGATCCCGAGTTGGGGCTGGTTTATATCCCGACTAACGGCGTGACCATCGATTACTACGGTGGTCATCATCCCGGCGATAATCTGTATGGCACGAGCCTGATCGCTCTGAATGCCAGAACTGGCGAGCGCGCCTGGCACTTCCAGATCGTGCATCACGACATCTGGAACTTCGACATCCCTACGGCCCCTATTCTGTTAGACGTGAACACCGAGCAAGGGCTGACCCCAATAGTTGCGCAACCCACGAAGCAGGGTCTGGTCTATACATTCAACAGAGAGACCGGAGAGCCCATCTGGCCGATCGAAGAGGTAGCGGTTCCCGCGTCCATAGTTCCGGGAGAAAAACTCGCTACAACCCAGCCTATTCCAACAAAGCCAGCACCGTTTGACATGCAGGGTCTTAGCTTGGACACACTGGTGGATTTTACGCCGGAGATTCGTGCTCAGGCGATAGCTGCCGTAGCGAACTACCAGCTAGGTCCCGTATTCAACCCGCCGCTGCATAGAGACAATCCGCTTGGCAAGATTTCCTCTATGATCTGCCCCTCGGGCGCGGTGAATATTACGCATCCGTCGGTTGCAGATCCGGTGACGGGCATCCTGTACGTTACGTCTCGATCCAGTTGCTCGGCTCGCCCGCTTGTAACTGGCGAAGAAGCCGACACTTACTACGATGCGCCGACTGGGACGACCCTGTCTCAATACGCAGCGGGTCGCGGTGGGCCAACCCCAAGACATCCGTTAGGGATTCCGCTCTGGAAGCCACCCTATAGTCGCATCACGGCAATCGACATGAACACCGGAGAGCATCTGTGGATGATCCCAACCGGTGAGACGCCTGCGCGCATCGCCAATCTTCCCGAGCTAGAGGGCATAGACATTGGCAACACCGGCACAGGCAATGCCGTGGCTATGGTAGCAACCGCGAATTTGTTGCTGTATTCCGACGTAGATGGCGCTGGCACGCCACAGCTTTTTGCAATCGATAAGGCTACCGGTGCTGAGCTTGCTCGCGTAGAAGTACCTGCAGCAAGTCGCTACGGCATGAGCTCTTGGACGCACGATGGGCATCAATACGTTATTCTACAGACCGGCAGCTCGTTAACTGCTATGGCTTTGCCTGGCGCCGCTGTGGATAGTTCTGGTTCGCACTAACGACTCTAATTCACAATCTATTAAATAAAAGCACGCAATCAAGGAGTAAGTACATGAACAAGAAACTAATCCTAGCCTCCGCTATCGCTATCGCGACTGCCGCTACGTTTAGCACCATCAACTCACAAGAGAATGAGATGAGCTTCTTCATCACTAGCGTAGGTTCTGGTGACGGCGCCAATCTCGGCGGACTAGCCGGAGCTGATGCGCACTGCGCGACACTGGCCTCAGCTGCGGGCTCAAGGGGCAAGACATGGCGCGCCTATCTGAGCGCACATGGGACGGCTAACTCGCCGCGAGTGAATGCCAGAGAGAGAATTGGATTCGGTCCCTGGTACAACGCTGAGGGTGTACAGGTTGCAAGCACGCTCAACAACCTGCATAGCGAATACATGAATTTGGGTAAGATGAACTCTCTCACCGAGAATGGCGACATGGTCAATGGCCGTGGCGATACACCCAATCAGCATGACATCCTAACTGGTTCTTCGCTCAGCGGTCGCCTCATAGACGATGGCGCAAACCACACCTGTAACAACTGGACCAGCAGCGGTGAAGGTTCCGCCCAGGTAGGTCATTTCGATCGCACTGGCGGCGGCGCAAACCCAACCTCCTGGAACAGCGCTCACGGTTCCAGAGGCTGCGGTCAGGCCGACCTGGTCGCCACTGGCGGTGCAGGCTATTTCTACTGCTTCGCCATCGACTAGTCGACAGCAATAGCACGATATACCCGAATGGTGTTGCCTTTCCGGCAGCACCATTTGTTTTTCCAATTTAGGATTTAGCCAATGAAACTCTATGGAATGGGTCAGTCTCGATCGTTTCGTGCCCTGTGGGCGCTCGAAGAGAGCGGGCTGCAATACGAATATTGCAATATTACCCTCAGAAGCGATGCCGCGGATGCCGATAGCGCGAAACACCCCAGCTATCTGGCATTGAATATACAGGGTAAGGTGCCTACTCTTGTGGACGGCGATCTGGTACTTACCGAGAGCATCGCGATTATGAATTATATAGCCCGCAGTGCGCCGGATTCAGGCCTCTTGCCGAAGATAAGTACTCCCGCCTACGCGAAACTGGACGAGTTAACTTACTTCATCCTCGCAGAGCTAGAACAACCTCTCTGGTCTAAGGGTAAGCATATGTTCGCATTGCCAGAGGAATATAGAATCCCTGCGATGTTCGATACAGCAAAGTTCGAGTTCGACAAAGCCGTTAAAACACTAGATTATCTGTTAGGCGAAGAGGAGAGGGAATTTGCGATAGGAAACAGCTTCTCCATGGTGGACATTCTCCTGGCACACACTTTCAACTGGGCGATTCGATTCGAATTCGATGTGCCGGAGAAGTTCGTCGCAATGCGCGATAGACACTATCAAAGATCTGCCGCACAGCGAGCGATGGCGGTCATTGCGTAGAGCATGCTCAGAACCACGCTAGCGAATCCTCTCAGATGCCTATCTGCTCTGCCTTTCTTGCTAATCGCTCTCGCGTGGCCCTGCGCTACTGCGCAGACGGGCGATTTTCCTGAGCTCGGCAATGACACGCTGGAATTCTATTTAATACAGGCATTCGAAGCACCTCTGGCAGAGGCGCGTCTCGCACTAAATCATATTGGCATCGAGGTGCAGGCTGCCGAGGATGGATTTCTGATCACGGCGGCGCTGGAGGGCTATCCTGCACATCGGGCCGGGCTCGAACGCGGCGATAAGATCGTCCGCGTCGGTGGCGAGCCCTATCATCCGATATATTCTTTCAATACTGCAGACGCCCAAACGAGTAGCTTCGCTCCTTCCACTATCGCGCATCGGCTAGAGTTTGAGAGACTCGGCGTGCAGCAGACCATAGAGATTGTTCCCGTTTTCGAAAACCTTTTCGACAGCTATCGCTCCGCCACCCTGGACAGCGCACAGGCTTTTCCGCTGGGAAACAAGACTATTGGCTATATCAGGTTCTGGGGGCTCTCCAGAAGCGCATCGGACCTATTCGCGCTCGATCTGTTATTGCGATCCTTTCCAGATAGTGACGGCATGATTCTCGACCTGCGCAATGCCTACGGCTATGTAAGCAGCGAGCATCTCGACATGTTCAGCCGCGATGGCCGCGGCTATTTCGAATCGTCGGACTCTTCGAACCGACATACGGCGGTTGGACCGGGCGTTCCTTCCTCCGCGCGGCCATTCACCAAGCCCATCGTTGTCCTGGTGAATTCGAAGACTCGCGGCGGGGCTCTACTTTTTGCGTATGGGCTGTCGAAGATAGAGAGAATTAGGACACTCGGAGAAGCAAGCAACGGCAGCATAGGCTCTTACGAGCAAAACGAGACATTCATGCGCTATCTTCCCGCCCGAGAGATACTCATCGACGGTCAGAAATTTGAAGACACCCTACTTATACCGCAAATCCCCGTGCCATTTCCTTTTACACAGAGCGGTCGCAGCGATCCTCAGTTTGAATCCGCCGTAGATTTTTTACTCGGTAGAATCTGAAAAGATATCAACTCGCGGCTGCGGAACCTTTATCGTCATCGGACTCCCACAATAAAGTGTGATAGTCGAACCCCTTCTCGATAGTCGGTTTGATGATCTTGAAGTAGGGAGATAAGTCGAAGTCTCTCGGCGTAAAATGGGTAAAATGCCTTCTATAATAACGCGGCACTTCCCCTGCCTCGCCAGTCTCACCGTTTTTCCTCGGCAGTATCGGATAGCCTATCGATTGGAACGATTCCGCTATCAGGGTTGAGCATATCGCCTTGGTTGGCTCGCCACTTCCCAGACTGATAAGCGCACGACGATACCGATTCGGGACGGCGGGTTTCTGAATAAGATAGCGGATCAGATCGGTCACATTCTTCAGGTCATACTGATGTCCGATGCGCGCACAGGCAAAGTCGACCAGCTGTTGCAACTCCTCAGTGCTTAGATTCACCGGCCTGCAGATTCGCAGATTGAAATTGGCAAAGTGATCCAGATTAAGAAGGTGCACCCCATTCTTCAAATTTGTCTCAATGAGGTTTAGCTGCGAGCTGTCTTCGCCCTTCTCACCAATGTAGAGGCAGGCGTGGGACCAGGTCGACTGCGTGAGATATTTTATCGCCGTGCTAATGCGTGTATTGCCATCCACCAACACGATATCGCCCTTCTGCAGAGCACTGGCGACATCATCTATCCCAACAGTATCCAGGCGCTGGTAACCGGGCAGGTCTTTACTTAGAAAGGTTGCCAGCCGCTCGCCGATCGCGCGCTTCACAGAGTTAAACATCCAGACCTACTTTCGAGTGTTGGTTGTGACTAGATTGACACTTATGATGCCCAGCGAATCTGGGTATACTAGCCAGCCCGCTAGGGCAGCTAGTACCGAGCACAATGCCAGTGTAATGTAAGTGTAATTGAATCGACAGGAGTAAGAAAATGACCAAGGCGTATAACAAGTTCTTCATCAATGGTGAATGGGTAGAACCTTCGGGCCGCTCCACTCTCGATGTGATCAATCCTGCCACCGAGGAAGCATTTGCAACTATTAGCATGGGCACGGCCGATGATGTCGATGCTGCCGCAAAGGCGGCCAGGGCGGCCTTCCCCGTCTGGTCGCAATCTACCATCGAGGAACGCAAAGCCGTCATCGGCAACATAATCGCCGGCATGAAGGCGCGCGGCGACGAGATCGCCACGGCTATCTCGAATGAAATGGGTGCTCCGATGGGACTTGCCAAGACTGCGCAGCTCGGTAGCGGCATAGGTCACTTCGCGAATATCCTCGGCATTCTGGATAGCTACGAGTTTGAGGAAATACGTGGCACTACCAAGATCGTGAAGGAAGCAGCGGGCGTCTGCGGCTTCATCACTCCCTGGAACTGGCCGCTCAATCAGATCGCCTGCAAAGTTGCACCTGCTATCGCAGCGGGCTGCACAATCGTATTGAAGCCAAGCGAGATTGCCCCGCTCAGCGCCTATATCCTCGCTGAGATAATCGCAGAATCTGGATTACCGGCTGGCGTATTCAATCTCGTCAATGGCGATGGGCCAACCGTCGGCGCGGCAATCTCCGCACACCCCGAGATCGATGTGGTCTCGTTCACCGGCTCGACGCGCGCAGGACAGGAAGTCGCCAAGGCTGCGGCAGATGGCATCAAACGTGTTACGCAAGAACTTGGCGGTAAGTCAGCCAATATCATCCTCGACGATGCCGACCTGACCAAGGCTGTCAGCGGTGGAGTAATCGGCTGTTTTGGCAATAGCGGGCAGTCCTGCAACGCGCCGACTCGCATGCTTGTTCCCAAGGCACGGATGGCAGAGGCTATCGAGATCGCAAAAGCGGCAGCGGCAAAAGCCAGTGTCGGAGATCCGGCCGACGAGAAAACTCGTCTGGGTCCAGTCGTTAGCGAACTGCAATTTAATAAGATTACGAGCCTCATCGAGAAGGGCATAGCAGAAGGAGCCGAGCTAATTGTCGGCGGACCAGGTCGCCCAGAGGGCATCGAGAAAGGCTATTTTATTCAGCCAACAGTGTTCGCCAATGTAACGAATGATATGACTATCGCGAGGGAGGAAATTTTCGGACCTGTGCTCTCGATTCTCGGCTATGAAGACGATGCGGATGCCGTAGGAATCGCCAACGATACGGAGTACGGTCTCTCCGGTTATGTATCAGGAGAACCCGCACACGCGGAGAAGATCGCGAGGCAGATTAGGACTGGCATGGTGCATATCAACGGCGCTGGCCCAGACTTTTCTTCTCCATTCGGTGGTTACAAGAAATCGGGCAATGGGCGCGAATGGGGCTTGGAAGGATTCGAAGAATTTCTGGAAACGAAATCCATGCTCGGCGCCGCATAGGGAGAACTGTCATGTCAGTTGATATCAAGAAATCCGCCATCGACATAGGCATCATCGCCAAAGATATCGAGGCAATGATGAAGTTCTACGGCGAGACCCTCGGGCTAGAGTTCGAGGCGTCTATACCCATGCCCGGTGGTGGCACGATGAATCGCTTCAAAGTTGGCGACAGCGTCATCAAGGTGATAGAGCTCGACCCCGCCGCGCCCGCCGACGCTGCCCCCGGCGGCATTCGAGGAGCGACCGGATACCGCTACTGGACCATAACCGTCGGCAATCTTGAGGCGAGCGTCGATAAGGCAGCGGCCGCAGGCGCAAAGATCGTAGTGCCTGCCAAGGTAGTACGCGAGGGCATTACCATAGCCATCATCGCCGACCCCGACGGCAACTGGGTGGAACTGCTTGAGATGTCCAGCTAAAGCACCGCTGGAATCGGAGTTGAAAGGCGTGCCGACACTAATTCATGAGCGAGTCAGACTCTGTCAGGCGGGTAACTACCCCAAGGCCATATGTCGTCTGAGTTCTGGCTGGGTCGTGCTTGGAGACGTTCAGTTCTTACGCGGCTATAGCCTGCTACTTCCAGACCCCGTCGTGCCTCACCTCAATGCAATGGACGCAGAATCGAGGAAGACATTCTTGTATGAGATGTCTGTCGTCGGCGAGGTCATCCTGGAGATAAGCGGCGCTCTAAGAATTAACTACGAGATGCTCGGCAACATAGAGCCGGCATTGCATGCGCATATTTTTCCACGTTTCGAAGACGAACCGATAGATCTCAGAACGAAGCCGGTCTGGCTTTATGATTGGGATAATGCCCCCAAATTCGATCTGGAGCGAGATGCTGAGATTATGCGGCTAATCGCAGCAGGCTTGGATACGCGCGGCCTGGTAATTTAAGTTATAAGAACATAATGGGGTTCAATCGAACCCCGTTTCACCAAGCAGCAGAATTTTCTGAGTTATTTCCAGATGCTGCGAGACTTCAGAGTGATATCGAATACCGGGCGACCAGGGTTTTCGACGTGGATCATGAAGGTATCGGCGTCGGGGTGACTGT
Source organism: uncultured Gammaproteobacteria bacterium (assembly GCA_963976555.1). GTDB lineage: Bacteria > Pseudomonadota > Gammaproteobacteria > Pseudomonadales > Pseudohongiellaceae > UBA9145. The sequence goes on along the minus strand of CAXBLN010000006.1, from coordinate 26,407 downwards.
AGCCCAGGCCCGCCATGCCTCCCTCGGAAGTTGCCTTAAATTTCACACTGTTATTGCCAATCTCAACCAACTCCATCTCCTGTGGTCCTTCCGTGCGCGCAACCATGCCGGGATCCCACTGCTGTATATGCAGCACCAGAGAACCATCAACCTCCTCGATAGTGATCATCTCGAACATGCTGGTCGTACCCTCGCCAGTCATCCTAACCATTGCGGCGATGGAACCCGCCTCGCCCATTATCCAGTTCTCTTCCAATTGGTTTGGCCCAAGATTTCCAGCCCAGTTACCAGTCATCCATGCCAAGTCGCCAATAGTGGCTGGCGGGCCTGCGAAACTGGCCCTGGCAAACAGCGAAAGCGTAACCAGCAGGGTTGCCGAGATAAGTTTTAAAGTCTTCATAAGATACTCCATATATTAATTGTGTTGATTCGTCATGCTGGTCTTAGTTTTTACTGCGCGTCCCAAGTTAGAAGCCACAATAATCCGAACTATTAGTCTCGTATTTCTTCGAGCCAGCTCCCCAGTGTCTGCCAGTCCATTCTAAACATATGTGGCGCACCATCAAGCACATCGGCATTCAGGATAACACCTGCACCTGTAAGACTGGCGACAGTTTCGTCGAATCGGTCTGCCCAGTCTAGCTGGTCTGCCCCGCCGATACGCAGGTACACAGGAAAGTCTTTCAGTGCTGTATTGTCAGTATCCGAGCTTGATATAGCTGGAACGGCGGCAACGCCGAAATAATTCTGCGGATCACGACGCGCAATCTCCAGTGCAGACATGCCACCGTTAGAAACCCCTGCCAATAGCACCTTACCGCTAGCGATATCGTCGCGTTTCTGCAACTCAATTATGAGGTCTGCAATGAGTGCATTACTCGCGCCTCCCCGAAAGGAGCGATTATTTGGCGAGATGGGAACAGCAACCATCCAACCTCTCTGTGCAAAACCACTGCCCAACCAACGCGAGGTATCCTGCGATATCGAAGCGTTCCCCGGCCCGCCGCCCATGAGTATGACAAGCGGATTCGGGCCTGTAGATTCGGCACCCGGTTCCACAAGAAATACATTCAGCACCGTGCCATCTGGCAATGTGATGCGTTCCTGTGCATGGGTCGTCATCGGCAAAAGACCGCAGTAGAAAATTAGCAAAATTATCAGTTTTCTCATCTAGGTTCTCCGGAATCGGGGCTTAGCTATCCTGATTTTCTTCTCGCTTCTTATAGATGTCTTCGAACTGAGCCTGCAGGCGACGCATGCCACCTAACCAGCGGTCGTAGTCGTCCGTCTTCCTGCGCATGTAGGTAAGCACCTCCGGATGCGGGAGACAGAGGAACCTCTCCTCATTCAGCGTCTCGATTACTGTGTCTGCCAGTTTGTCCGGCTCCAACATACCGTCCAGGCCGGCCACACCTCCGTCGCCGCCAGCCGTCATCGCCGTGCGTACAGCCTGAGGGCACAGTACAGAGACTTTGATGCCGCGGTTTCCATAGGTGATGGACAGCCATTCCGCAAAGCCGATCGCTGCATGCTTCGTCACCGAATAGGGAGCAGAGCCAACCTGACTCAGTAATCCAGCGGCAGAGGATGTATTGAGGAAGTAGCCTTCGCCGCGCTCGAGCATCGCCGGCAGCACGGCTCTGGCTGCGAACACATGCGCCATCACATTAATATCCCAAATCGATTGCCAGGCCTCAGTGCTAACATTCTCGCCACCGGCGGTAAATATGCCTGCGTTCGAACAAAACAGATCTATCTGTCCAAAATTTTCGAGCGCCGCGGCCACCAGCGAATTCATGTCATTCTCGTTGCCAACGTCAGCCTTTACGCCTAAAGCCTGCGTGCTCGGAGAAATATCGGCAACGGTCGCGTCGATGCCGTCCTGATTAATATCGGAAACGACGATGGCCTTGGCCCCTTCCTTCGCGAATCTCTCACAGAGAGATTTACCAATGCCGCTCGCTGCCCCAGTCACTACTATTACTTTATCTTTAACTTGCATATGCGCCTAATCTTCCTCTTTTATCTATACCCTAACATTCATCTTCTGGCTATGAATCGAAGCGGAGAGTCACTGAGTTAACATCTGGGCTAAGCGCTTGGATATTATGTCCTCCGCCTCGGCTACTATGCGCGAAACCAACTCTTCGCAGCTAGGACAGTCGTCGATCAGACCGACAATCATGCCTGCAGACCATATCCCCTTATCCAGATCGCCATCGTCGAATAGCGCCCTGCCCTTCACGCCCTGTACGAGAGATTGGATATCTTCAAACTTTGTCTCTCCGGGACGAGATTCTATCTCTACAACTTGCTCCGCTATGCTGTTCTTGAACACCCTGGCAGTATTGCGAAGTGAACGGTATATGAGCGCCGTATCCAGTTCCGTAGCTTCGATCATTCGCCGCTTCACATTGTCGTGGATGGGCGCCTCCTTCGTCACCATAAAGCGTGTACCCATGTTAATGCCATCGGCGCCTAATGCGAGCGCGGCGGCTAAGCCGCGACCATCGCCCAAGCCCCCCGAGGCGAGGAAGGGAATTTTTAGCCTGCGAGCAGCCAGCGGCAGTAAAATCAGGTTCGTGACGTCGTCTTCGCCGGGATGACCCGCGCACTCGAAGCCATCTACACTCACCGCATCGCAGCCAATTTTCTCAGCCTTCAAGGAATGCCGTATGGAGGTGCACTTATGAATCACCTTGATCCCAGCTGCCTTGAACATCGGCAGATAGGGCTCTGGATTACGGCCCGCCGTCTCAACGATCTTCACCCCCGAATCGACAATGGCCTGCGCATATTCGTCGTAGGGCACGGGTTTGATGGTGGGCAATATAGTCAGGTTAACGGCAAAGGGTTTGTCAGTCATGGTGCGACAGCGCTCGATCTCCTTCATTAGGTCTTCCGGGGAAGGCTGGGTGAGGGCCGTGAGGATTCCGAGCCCTCCAGCGTCAGAGACGGCAGATGCCAGCTCAGCCAATCCTACCCACTGCATGCCTCCCTGTACGACCGGATGTTCGATACCCAGTAATTCGGTAATTCTCGTCTTCATTAATGCATTTTCCCCTGCAAGATGAGCTTGATATAACCCTCTACCGCATACAGCACGCGGCTTGTCCCAAAATCCGAAAACTAGTGTACGTGGTAAGTCCAAGGGGTGCAAAGACAGAGGAATAGGTCGATAACCTGTGCTATATTGTCGTCCGTTCAGACTAACCGCCGCAGGATGGACCAGCCCAGAAGCTAGATTTAACCCACCGCACCACAGCTCTGTGCAGGCCAATATAGAAGAAGCACAACAAGAGCCCTCTCGACCAGTATGACTCGACGAAGATCGAGCAACTCGGATTAGGGTTTTCACCTATCAATGGAGATTTAGAATGATTCGTAAGTTACTAGTTAGCAGTATCGCCGCAGCGACTGCCGTGACAGCTATGCCGGTACTCGCCCAGAATGGCCAGCAGGCTATCGAAGAGATTCAGGTTACTTCCACTATAAGGAAATCGGCTGGTCTGGCTGACGTGAATGCAGCTGTTTCTGTGCTCAGCAGCGATGAATTGGCGCTGATCAATCACACGCACCTGCAAGAATCTTTGAACCGGCTTCCTGGCGTGAGCATTCATCGCAACAACGGCCAGGAAAGCCTACTCGCAATTCGTTCGGCGGTTCTGACCGGTGCCGGCGCCTGCGGCTCCTTCCTGGTCGCAGAGAATGGCATACCCATTCGCTCCAGTGGCTTCTGCAACGTGAACGAGATGTTCGATACTCATTCCGAGAATGCGGCTAGCGTCGAAGTCATACGCGGCCCCGGCAGCGCATTCTGGGGTTCGAATGCAGTTCACGGACTGATTAATGTAGTGCTCCCTGAAGCTGGCGACGCCGGCAAGATCATGCTCGAGCAGGGTCCTCGAGGCTCACAGCGCCTGAAAGGCACTTTCGGCCACGACTACGGCAACTTCAAGCAGACTGTCATGGTTAGCGGCGTAAGTGAGAATGGCTACCGGGACGACAGCGGTGTCGATCAACAGAAGGTCTCCTGGCTCTATAATTATACGACTCGCAACGGCACCACCCTCGATGGCGGATTTACTCTGATAAACCTGAATCAGGAGACTGCGGGCTTCGTTCAGGGCGACGATTCCTTTAAGGACAGCGCCCTGCGTGACACCAACCCTAATCCTGAGGCCTACCGCGACAGCTCGAACGGTCGCGTCTGGACCACGATCACGCAGCAGGTAGAAGACTGGGAATTGGTCATGACTCCATATTTCCGCGAAGTGAATATGAATTTCATGCAGCACTTCCTGCCGGGCCAGCCCATCGAAGACACGGAACATCGCAGCATCGGGGTCCAGTTTGCCGCCTACAAAGAGCTTGCCAATGGCGCCGACCTGGCACTTGGCGTCGACATCGAAGATACGGAAGGCTCACTCAAGCAAACCCAACCCAACCCGACCACAGGTTCGTTCTTTCTGCGAAACTCCATCCCTCAGGGCAAGCACTACGACTTTGATGTAGATGCTCGCCAGCTAGCCGGATTCGTCAACTACGAGCAAAACTTGGGAAGCGGATGGGAGATCTCTCTTGGCCTGCGTCTGGAGAGCATGAAGTATTTCTACGACAACAAGATGCTCGACGGTCGAACAGACCAGAACGGCGTCCCTTGTCGCTTCGGCTGCCGCTATAACCGCCCGGCCGACAGATCCGATGGCTTCACTAACATCTCTCCCAAACTCGGCCTGAGCTATGCTCTAAACGACAATCACGACCTGCAATTTAGAATGCAGAGCGGTTTCCGGGCGCCGCAGGCTACGGAACTGTATCGATTGCAGAACGAGCAATCGGTAGCCGACCTGGATTCTGTCGAGTTAGACAGTTACGAAATCGCAGTAAAAGGTGCGGGCTCTAACTGGAACTACTCTGCGTCCTGGTATTTCATGGACAAGAAGAACGAAATCTTTACCAATAGCGCCAGGGAGAATCTGAATGACAGCCATACCGCGCATAGAGGCATAGAGTTCGCGATGGGCTTGGATATCACAGACACTCTCTCTGTTCAGGGTGTCGCTAATCTAGCCAAGCACACCTATGAAAACTCAGAGATTTCGGGTGGAATCGACATCAAAGGCAACGATATCGATACAGCACCGAATGTCTTTGGCAACGTTCGCTTACAGTGGCGGCCGATCAACTCGGTCCTCACAGAGCTAGAATGGGTGAACATGGGCGATTACTACACGAACCCGGAAAACACGGAGAGCTATGAGGGACACGATATTCTGAACTGGCGTACCCAGTACCAGTTTAACGATGACCTGATGTTCTATATGAATGTTCTGAATGTTACAGACGAAGCATATGCAGAACGAGCAGACTGGACTACGTTCACAGACGGTCGCTATTTCCCTGGCGAGCCAGTAAGGGCGTTCTTCGGGGTCACCTGGAACTATAAGTAGTAAGTTAGCAGCAATCGAAAATGCCGACATCGTGTCGGCATTTTTGTTTATAAAGAAGCATTAAAGATGCAAAGTTAAGGATTGTAGGAATGGACAACCGCGATGAAAGCAGTTCGCTACAGGCATTCGATGCTCTGCTAGCCTATTTCTCCCAGCACGCGGAAGAAAATCCCGGACCGATCTTTCACCCCGACAACTCTGTTAACCGTATGATGGAAGAACGCGCCGTGCCTCTGCGCAAGGCTTCCGTGCTCATTCCCATCACGCGTCACAAGCCCGGCAGGGCCAGCGAGATCGTATTGACGGTACGTTCCGAAAACCTCAACAGTCATGCAGGTCAGGTTAGCCTGCCTGGTGGATCCGAGGAAGATAGTGATACAGACGTTATAGCGACAGCGCTGCGCGAGAGCGAGGAAGAAATTGGGCTCGCCAGAGAGAAGGTCGAAGTAATTGGTCGTCTGGGTGACATGGCGCTTCCTTCTGGCTTTCAGATAACACCCATCGTCGGTCTCATAGAACCGGGGTTGGAATTCATTCCCTGTCCTATAGAAGTCGCCGAAATATTTCATGTCCCCCTATCGCTCATAATGGATTCCGAAGCCTACAAACCCACATCGATGTCCTATGACAGCCAATCGCGAAAAGTCCTCGAGATTCAGTACGAGCGCTTTAGAATCTGGGGGGCAACGGCCGCGATTCTTCACAATCTTGCGAAGGCGATCTCAGATACGAAATTGGACAAATAGTGGTGGGTATTAGATTGAGGTTCCGCCAGCGCCGTTAGGCTCAGACTCGGGAGCTTGATCATCCCTACTCTCGATATCGTGACAGACCCTGTTGCGACCTTCTTGCTTCGCGAGATAGAGGTAGGAATCTACTTTCTCTATAAATTCTTTCTCTGTCAACTGACTGCCTTTCATGTAAACATCGACGCCAAAACTAGCCTCTATACCTAACAGTGCGTCGCTGGTCTTGGCAGGCGAGTTCTCGATAATGAGCCGTAGGCGATTCGCGAATCGCACACCCTGTTTGAGAGTAGTATCGGGCAGTATGATAGTAAATTCCTCACCGCCATAGCGACAGGGAATATCAAGCCTGCGCACCGTCTTCTTGATAAGGCTGGATATATGACGAAGTACGATGTTGCCAGCTTCATGACCGTAGGCGTCGTTGATCGCCTTAAAATGATCCAGGTCTAACATAATCAGACATGTAGGCTGACCGGAACGACGGGTACGTTCCATCTCCAGACTGAGGGCCTGATTGAAATAGCGAAAATTAAACAGGCGAGTCAATTCATCTGTTCGCACCAACGCCGCCAACTGCTTGATCTCATCCTGCAGGCGTTTAACCTCGGAAAGATTTGTGCAGTTGTCATCGCCAGCCGGACAGGACTTCAGAGTCGCTTGATTATCTATCTGCTCGCCGTTCATAGGAGTTCTAATTATTATTCTCATTGAGACGGTCGTTTCTGCCACCAATAAAGCGAGATTCCAGGCGACAGTTACCAACATGTCATCGGGCTCTAAACCACTGATTCTAGGCAAAAATACCCCAATTGACTCAAAACATAACACAAAGGTGAACAGGCAAACACCTCTGCAAGCAATTTTTAGGCATTTTAGAAGCGGATATAAATTTTCAAAACGTCCAGCAATCGCTCTAAGGAGCGGCCCAAGCGGGAAATGCACCGAGAACATCGAAGGTCAAATGACCCAATGTATAGACAAAAATTGTAAGCAGAAATACAGAAATGATATCGAGCCAGAAACCTGCTACCACCATTTTCATAATAGGAACACGGCCGGAACCATAGACGATTGCATTAGGAGGAGTAGATACCGGCAGCATGAACGCACAGGAAGCAGCTAGAGTTGTGGGAATCAAAAGAAGCAAGGGGTGCACTTCTATAGCCTGGGACAGACTGGCCATGATGGGCAGCGACAGCGAAATGGTAGCTGTGTTCGACGTAACCTCTGTGAGCCCAGTGATAAAGCCAACCGTGCTCATTACGATTACCAGAGGGCTGGCTTCACCCAGTAGCGACTGCAACTGACCAGCTATATAGGCACCGAGCCCCGAAGTTGTAAAACCCTTGGCAAGAGCGAGACCGCCACCAAATAACAAAAGTATGCCCCATGGCACCTTCTTGGCATCTTCCCAATCCATTAAACGACCGCCAACTTGTTTGCTTGCGGGAATAATAAACAATAGCAACGCCATCGCGATCGATACCGTCCCATCGTCAATCATATAGCCAACTGGATCTGCTCCGAAGGAGGCCAGAAACGAATCTAGATAGTGACTCCAACCGAAGATATCCACGTCGTCACCGAAGAGCCGCTCCTTTCTGGTCATCCACAGTAATGCAGCACTGACAAACACGAAGGTCACTCGCTTCTCTTCCGGGGACATGATGCCGAGCTTTGCGATCTCATCGCGAATAAATGCCTTGCCGCTAAAGGGAGTAGTTGCCGGCAATGGGAAGATGAATCGCGTAAGCACGAACCACGCTATCAGCATATATGTCGCACTCATCGGCAGCGCAAACATCATCCAGGTAGCGAAGGTAATCTCCGGCGCCTCAGGAAATAACTGCGGTAACTGCGTCACCAGCACACCGTTCGGAGGAGTGCCAATTAACGTCGCGAAGCCACCAATAGAGGCGGAATAGGCTATGCCTAGCAGGAGAGTAAGCGGAAAGTTCTCCGCCCTCGAATCGATAATCACTCCCTTGGCGGCAGCCTCCCGATTCAGTTCCTCGTATAGCAGAATCAATGACATGCCCATGGGCATCATCATCAGGGCAGTCGAAGTATTCGAAAGCCACATAGAAAGGAAGCCGGTGGCAATCATGAATCCCAACACCAACCTATGTGGCTGTCCGCCGATGAATCTTAATATGTGCAGGGCTATACGCTTATGCAGGCTCCACTTCTCAACCGCCGTGGCGATGATAAAGCCGCCAAGAAAAAGCAGGATAATCCAATCCATGTACTGACCGGCGACATTGGGGAAGACGATATCCAAATCGGAGGGAGTCAGGCCATTGCGCAGGCTGGTTGCCTCAAAATCGATCTGATTGGTTGCAGGCACGAGTCGGCCACGCATGATACCCAGCAGCGGAAACAGCACGATGGGAAGCATCGCCGTTGCCGAGAGCGGTATTGCCTCGGTGATCCACCAAATGGCCATCAGCAAAATCACCGCAGCCATGCGCGTAACAAGAGGATTACCCGGGTCTAGTTCGACGAACAATAGAACGAAAACAAATACTAACGGCCCCAGCCACAATCCAACCTTGCTTCGCATGGGCGTGGCTTCTTGAATATCGACCGTCATGAGTTGTCCTTGTTTGTTATTTTTCTTTCCAATGCCCAGGGGATTAACGTATAGAACGTGACGGTAACCTGCTCCCCCGGTTAACCCTTCGGGAATAGTTCCCAGGGCCAGATAGGCACCGCACCATGAATAGACATGAACATTCTAAAGAATTCCGTCCGCAATTTGAGATCGACACAAAATACGTGGCGACCTCAAATTCCTGTCAGAACATTCTTAAAGTTGTTCGAGCATTGCTTCTGCCGAACTCACCTTGATCTCACCAGGAGCCTCGATGCCGAGATAGGTCACCGTGCCGTCGTCGACGATCATGCCGAATCGCTGAGCGCGTTTTCCCATGCCGAAGCCACTGGCATCTAACTCAAGCCCGATAGCAGCCGTGAAATCACCATTGCCATCCGCCAGCATTAGGATCTCTTCGGCATTCTGATTCTGACCCCAGGCACCCATGACGAAGGCATCGTTCACTGACATGCAGGCAATCGTATCGGCACCCTTCGCTTTTAGGGCATCGGAATTTACGACGAAGCCTGGCAGATGAGTTAGGGAACAACCCGGTGTAAACGCGCCTGGAACCGCGAAGAAGACCACCTTCTTGCCCGAAAATACCTCGTCACTGCTAATATCAGCGGGCCCATCTGCTGTCATATGTTTAAATTTTACTGATGGAACTTTGTCTCCGACTTGGATCGTCATGTCTAACTCCTGCTGGGTTATGTGTAATTCAGTTAGGCGATAGTAGCAAATTCAATGCAACAAGCTAAGACTTAAAAATAGCGATGTGCGATACCCTATTTTGGGTTAGCATCCAGAGGCTTACTCTCCCTGACGAGAATCCCTCCAGCCTCAATGGATACCTTTTTTTTCATAGCCTCCAAGATAATCTGGGCCCTCATTTCACCCGATAGCTTAATCGTGATTCTAGGTGTGGCTGCCTGGATAGCCGCGATGCTGAAGTGGCCCAGAGCCTCTCGTAATCTTCTAGCAAGCACCGCCCTCCTGCTCTTGCTGATTGGCTTCTTTCCCGCAGGGGAGTGGCTAATAGCTCCTCTGGAGAATCGGTTCACCAGCAATGCGGCGCTGCCCATCGAGGTCGATGGCATCGTCGTACTGGGCGGGGCTATCTCGCCGCGGCTATCTAATATTTGGCAACAGCCTGAGGTGAGCGGCGGGGCCGACAGGCTCACAAACTTTCTCTATCTCGCCAGGCTCTATCCCAATGCCCAACTCGTCTTCAGCGGCGGCAATGGCTCTGTCACCGAGCAGGAGTTTAAGGAGGCGGAGATGGCGAGGATACTGTTCGATCAACTAGGTCTGGCGGAACGCGCAATCATCTACGAGAGTGAGTCGCGTAATACGGCGGAGAACGCGCTAAACAGCAGAGAGCTGGTCGCGCCTGAGCAAGGCGAGGAATGGTTGTTGGTAACTTCGGCTTTCCACATGTCGAGGTCGATCGGCGTGTTCTGTCGTCAGGGATGGGTGCTGCAACCCTACCCAGTCGATCACTACTCGCAGAAAGGCAATCTGGCGCGCCTGGAATTCGCCTTCGCGGAGAATCTCTCACTACTGCGGCTCGCCACCAGGGAATGGCTTGGCTTGGTCGCCTATCGGCTTAGTGGTAAAACAGACCGCTTTCTATCTGGCGACAGAAACAGTTGCGCGGCAGATGCCAACTAGGCACTGCCTAAGAATCTGTCTTGAGCCTCATACTTAGTTAAGAATATTGCGCAGTCTTCCTCCTAAATCCTCAACCGCTTCTTCTACTCGCTGTGCTCCATCGCGTACTCGACCCTCCACAGACTCTCTGAGTAAGTCGAAGCTGGGCAGGTCTGACCTGAGGATGGTTTGTACCAGTTCCTGCAACACGACCCGAATCGCATTCGCCGCACTGGTCGAGCCGCCCTCGGCGCCGATGTTTCGAATCTCGATGTCGGCAAGAGTGATGGGCGCGCTAACCACCGCGCTCACGAAATTCAACTGCGATCCCAACATATGAAATTCGCGAATGACTACTTGCTGCGTGGGTTCGGTAGCCTCAACAGGACTTCCCGAGGCAGCTGCACTTTCTGGGAGATTGCTGAGAAGCGTGCGTATATTGTCCGTGGTGATTTTCGTTTCGTAGGTAATTATTGGCTGCATTATTGTTACTGACTCAATTTCTACGACATCGGAAAAGAGAGAATTCACATCGATGTTTACGGAGACGGAATCCAGTTCGAAGGCGTAGGGTGAATCGAAGCCCTCAGGGTTCTCCACACGGAGGCCGGAAATAGATCCCTGCCCACTGATGGGAGATACGAGAACGCTATCGACGGTTACTGCCGTACCCAGCACCCGCGACCCAACAACTTCTATGCCGTTCTTAACGATGGAATCGAGATAGAAGAACACTCCGCCGCCTACTAGCAGGAGTAGCAACACCACGGAAATTAGAATTTTCTTTATCATTATTGCCTCTATCCTTATTTATTAAACGTCTAGGCTTTAGCCTTTGCCGCTAAGACTTCTTCTTCCGATTAGCTACCGAAGGGAACCGAGCTGCCTATAACTGTTTCAATCCAGTCTATATGCAGGGGTAGGCTTTCGTATACAGCAACGGCTCCGTATTTTCCCTGAGTTTCCTCCGAAAAATCAGCTCCTTCGACTTCGCCCACGGTGATTCCAACAAGCAACAGACCGCTGTCGCTGTGCAGCAGCGCTGGGCCGCCGCTGTCGCCCAAACTTGGCACGCCTTCTAGGGGCAACGACAGATTCGCAGACTCTCTGGGATCATCGAACTGAATTCTAATTCGGCGATCTACCCCCGTGATGCGATTCATGGCAAGCCGAAGAGTGCCATCGCTGTACTGCCTGCCCGTGGTCCCCAGGCCAAAATAGCCCCAACCGAGCAGACTGACCGTTGAGCCAATGTCGACTTGCTCCAGTTGCAGCGGCATAGCTTGTGGTGTGGAGGAAGCGAATTTAAAGCGCAGCAATGCGAGATCCACATCCGTATCGGCTTCCATATCAAACGCGGGATGTATGATGACCACATCGATCTCACGATTTTGACCCGCTACACTGACGGCGAAGTCCCTGCCATTAGCGAGCGTATTTCCAAGTAGCGTCTGTTCTACGCAATGTGCCGCGGTGAGGGCCCATTGTCTGTGAATAACCGTCGCTGCGCAGACCTTTCTATTGCCCTGCTGCTCCAGGAAGAACACGGCAGGATAGGCACTGGCCTGTACTTCATAGCGTGTCGGACCCACATCATGTCGTATTATGATTGCCCATGTCTTGGGGAATACCGCAGCACACAGCAAAGCGAATATTAGGCTAGCAACTTTGGACTGACTGCGCCTATTCATTTTGATCTTTCAATTGCTCCGCGGCTTTGAATCTTTTTCTTCGAAGCGGTCTCAGATTAGGCTGATAGGCGGGCTTCTTCGCCAGACGAAACAACTTGAACATGCGGTGCAGGAAGACCACACCAGACAGTACTGCGAATACCAATATGCACGCAGCCAACCACTGCTCGTGAGTCCAGCCGGAGGTATTGATCAGATTGGACAACATAGATAGCGCCTTATCTTAGTAGCCTTGCGCGATGCCTGTTACTCGATGCCTCTCCCGAATCAGGAGCCATTGGCGAGATCGGCGACGAATCGTTCGATATTCTCGATCCGCTCCCAGGGATCGTCGAGCTCCAACAGGAATTGCTTCTTCTCATTCTCAATTGGGATTAATTCTGCCAATCGCCAGCCCAGATCCCAGAGATTATCGTAGTCGATAATCAGATTCTTCTGCTCGACCAGAGGGTGACTCTCCAGATTCTGCAATAATTGCGAGAGTACGGCCAGATCATCGTCGATAGCTATCACCTCTTTTCCCACGCTATCGTTCTCGCTAAATTCTACCCTGGCAGTCAGCACACCGCTATCCGCCGCCCAGCAATCCTCGATGTTAAATTTTACACTACCCTCTACCGTGATTCCCAACAAGCCATTTGACAACTGATCCCAATCGATGATCTTCGCATAGGTGCCTGTGCGATGTATCGTCTGCTGTGTCCCAGGCTCCATAGTCTCCATCCCCTTCTTGATCAGGCAGATACCGAAACCCGATTCCGTGCGCATACAGTCTCTCACCAGATCGATATAGCGGCGCTCGAATATCTGTAGATCAAACCTGCCGCCGGGAAACAATACTAGCTGCAGTGGAAACAATGGAATTTCTTGAAGGTCACTCATCGAATCGCTCAGTAGCTTGCGGTTCCGCTCGGGCTATGATCAAAGGCGCGTAGTAGCTTCTCATGGATTCCATCGAAACTGCCGTTACTCATTACAACGATATGATCCCCCGCGATCGCATTCTCTTCCATAAAGGAGACGATCTCGTCCGTATTAGAAAACGCATAGCCTGGCACCTTGCTGTCAGCGACTAGTGCATTGAAATCGAGACCAGACTTCTCCGGCTTCTGCCAAATCACCATGTCGGCCTTCTCGCAAGCTTCGACCAATTGCTGTTGATGTATACCGAGCTTCATCGTATTTGAACGTGGCTCGATCACGGCGATCAATCTGGATTTCGCCTTTTCGGCTTTCAATTTCATGTAAATACCTTGCAGTGTTGTCATGATCGCCGTGGGATGATGAGCGAAGTCGTCATAGACCTTTATACCCTCTACTTCGCCTCGCAGCTCCATGCGCCTCTTCACACCTTTATAGAGGCGCAGCCCTTCTACGGCAGTAGCTACGTCTATTCCTACGTGATGCGCTGCAGCGATTGCAGCCATGGCATTCTTCACATTGTGCACGCCGGTCATATCCCATTCGACGAGTGAACGGTTAATTACTTCGCCGGTTGTGCCCTGTCCATATTTAGTAAGTTCGAATTCCGATCCCTGCCCATTGCCTAGCTTTGCATTCCAGAACACACCACCGTTGGATGCCAGCTTCCTGCAAACCTCTTCTGGCACTGCGACCCCAAATTGCTGCTTGGGCGTCCAACATCCCATGCGCAGCACCTTCTCCAGGGATGCCTCGCCGTGGGGCAAAATTAGCAAACCATTACCCGGCACTGTCCTTATTAGATGATGAAACTGCTTCTCAATGTCTTCCAGATCGTCAAATATATCCGCGTGATCAAATTCGAGATTGTTCAGTATTGCTGTACGCGGCGCATAGTGTACAAACTTGGAACGCTTATCGAAGAATGCGCTATCGTACTCGTCGGCCTCGACGACGAAGAAAGCGGAATCACCGATGTCTGCGGAGTGCGGCAAATTGTTGGTGACGCCACCGATAAGATAGCCCGGCTTCATTCCAGCGTTCTCGAGTATCCAGGTCAACATCGCACTGGTACTAGTCTTGCCGTGAGTACCTGCGACACCCAATACCCATCTGTCATGCAGTACATACTGAGCGAGCCACTGCGGGCCCGATGTGTAATTTAAACCCTCGTTGAGAACGTGCTCGACGGCGTGGTTGCCGCGTGACATTGCATTGCCAATTATCACCAAATCGGGCTCGGGATAGAGGTGCTCGGGTTTAAAGCCCTCCATTAAATCGATCCCCATTTCCTCGAGTTGAGTACTCATTGGTGGATAGACATTGGCATCACTGCCACTGACACGATATCCGAGCTGTTTAGCGATAATGGCTAAACTGCCCATGAATGTGCCACAGATACCTAGAATATGTACGTGCATTGAGATTCTCGTGTTCTCGGGATTGCTGTTTATAGCACAAAACTTCGGTAGCATAGGAGTACTAAGCCCGTACTGAATTGAATAATGACAAACGAACCGCCGAATTTTTGGAACTTCTCCCTGGGCCTCTACGATCGAGAGGGAGTCGCAGCCGCCTGCCTGCAGCTGCAGTCGAACTATAATCTCGACGTAAACCTGGTTTTATTCTGTTACTGGCATGGCAGCCAGTATGGCGAAATTAATGAGCAACTACTTGCGGATGCCATCGACTTCTCTGAATCATGGCGTCAGCATGTTGTGCAACCTCTGAGAGACACTCGCTCCTGGATGAAATTCCAGGCAGCGCGAAGCAGCCAGAGCGATGACCTGAGAGAGAGAATAAAGGCAGACGAGTTGGCGGCAGAGAAATATCAACAAGAGCGAATATATGAATTCGCGATGCAATCGAGCAAAGAGAAAATAGGCATGCGGGGGAGCGCAGCAAGTTCGAACAACGTCGACAAGTTATTGCAAATGATGGGGATAGAGCGAGACAAAATGATTGAAGATTGCTTGCAGATAATTTCAAGGGCGCTTCTGCAATAGTCGCTCGCTACTGGATAACAGCGCGAACGATCAGGACATCAGAATCAGGAAGCTGTGCAGAACGCTGCAACTGCCGCGCAGGAAACAGCAAATAGCGCGGTGTGCGGCATGCTGCTAATCTTCCCCAGTTTCGGAATCGCCCTCGCTCGGATCCTTCGAAATGACAGTGGCGGACACTGCAAAGGCGATTGCCCCGACTAACCATAAGACGCCGTTGATATTGGCGCTCGCTCCGCCGCCGGTGAACGCCAGTACGGAGAGTGCCAGCCAGATTAATGCAACAACCCAGCAGAGTGATCTAGAGTATTTGGCGAAGCCTGTCCCTTGTGTAAGCATGGCATCCTCACATAAGAATATTATTGTATTTCCGTAATATGAACACTGTCACCGACTAAGCTATCAGTCAAGCATGCAGAACCCATTTCTGCCTGGCATCGCCCTATATATACCCTGTGTTTTCCAGAATATTAGAGCGGTCGGCCATCGGAGAACTTCATTCCGGCCGACCTGGCGCTCTATGCAGCCGCCTTGGATCTCGACGATTTCCATTTCCCGCCTGCCGAGTTTCTCTGAGCGGGCTTTCCAGCGCCCTCACCCTGCCTGCTTCGAGGTCGGCGATTGTTCGTTGGCCTTCGGGCAGGCTCGCTGCTCTTGCTTGCTGGCGCGGGATGACCTAGAGCGAACTCGAATTCCGCACTATCGCCTCTTGGAATTGCAAACTTAATGAGACGCTCTATGTCTCGCAATTGCTTGCTCTCTTCTCCGCCGACCAGAGAGATCGCCAGACCCGTAGCACCCGCTCTGCCAGTTCGGCCGATGCGATGAACGTAATCCTCAGGAACATGGGGAAGATCGAAGTTAATTACCCGAGCGAGCTGCTCGATATCGATGCCGCGCGCGGCGATATCTGTCGCGACTAAAACCTGCACGCTGCCCTGTTTAAAATCGAACAACGCCTTTGTGCGCTGGGCCTGTGACTTGTTGCCGTGAATTGCCGCCGCGCTGATATTTTCCTTGTTTAATCGCTTGGCCAGATTATTCGCACCGTGCTTTGTACGGCTGAATACCAGCGTCTGATCCGTGCTCGCATGCATCATCTCGATCAACAGACTTGGCTTGTTTGACTTCTCGACGTGATACATCTTCTGCGAGATCGCCTCGACCGTAGAGTTTCTTGGCGCTACGTCAATCTCCACAGGATTATTGCAGATAGTTTTGGCTAGTGTGCGTATCTCGTCCGAGAACGTCGCCGAAAACATTAAGTTCTGTCGTTGCTTGGGTAGCAAGGCGATTATTTTCTTGATATCACGGATGAAGCCCATATCAAGCATTCTATCCGCCTCGTCTAGAATCAAGACTTCGATATCACGGAAGTCGATACACTTCTGCTGATAGAGGTCCAATAATCTGCCAGGTGTTGCTACAAGAATATCCAAGCCACGATTGAGAGTCTTCTTCTGCGGATTAATGTTTACGCCGCCAAAAACGACTCCATAGCGCAGGTTCTCATTGCTGCCGTACGTTTGGATGCTATCTTCGATCTGTGCAGCAAGCTCTCTCGTTGGCGTTAGGATTAGGGCACGAAAACTGTTTCGGGTGCGATTGGCGCGCCCGCTCAAAAGCTGCAGCAGTGGCAGTGTGAATCCAGCAGTTTTCCCCGTTCCCGTCTGTGCCGCAGCCATTACATCTCTGCCGTTTAGAATTTCGGGAATAGCTTTTTGTTGGATAGGTGTTGGTGTTGTGTAACCGGTCTGTTGCACAGCTTTGAGCAGTGTGTCGGATAGTCCGAGTGTGTTAAATGTCATTCAATTTCTCATTTGTATATTTGCCGAAGCATTAATTAATTCAGAACGCAGACGCGCTGCCAGATAAAAATGGCGGCACCATGTATGCGCTTTATGTGTCCGAACTTTAAACTTTTGAAATGGTTCAGTTGCACGGATGTGCATTCGATATCTAGTTCGTGGCTATTCGCGATGTATCGCGGAAAACCAGAAGTGAGGTAGAGACTCATTCAGACCTGTTTAAACAGTTGACTGATGGAGTCTGCAGACTGCGATTGACCGCAGTAACGGGACCTTGTCTAAGTATGATGCACCGCCTGGAAAGTGCTTGGGACAGGCAATTGCACTGTCAGCTCTATCTCGACGTGGCCGCACTTTAACACAGTTGCAGGAAAAGTATCTATTTATCTTGTTTTTCAGTCAGATAGCGCGTTATCGCAGCTAGTAGAGGAAGAAGCCACCGTCGATCAACAGACTGTCGCCAGTGTGATATCGACTCGCATCGCTCATGAGATAGACCGCTATACCCTCGAAATCCGCGCGTTCGCCCCAGCGCCTGGCAGGAATCCGCGGCAGTATGGCATTGGCAAATTTTTCGTTCGCATAGTTGTCTTTGGTCATCGCCGTTTCTATATGGCCGGGTAAGACGGCATTGGCAGTAACACCATAGCGCGCATACTCGACCGCCAAGGCCTGAATCATCGAGATCACCGCCCCCTTGCTTGCGGCGTAGGCTTCGACCCTCGCCATACCCATCAGCGCACCCAGGGACGATGTGCCAATCAAACGACCCCCGGGGTCGCCCGCTTCTGCACGTTGTTTCATATGCTTGGCCGCACAGCGAAAAGTGTAGAACAGACCGTCCAGGTTGACGTCCATGACATGACGCCAATCCTCGGTAGAGAATTCTTCAAAGCGGCCAGACTTGGCCACGCCGGAATTTGCGAAACAACTGTCCACTCGGCCGAACACCTCGAGCGTCTCTTCAAAGGAACGCTGGACTGCCTCCTCGTTCGCCACATCGCATTGGACGGCATGAACCTTACCCCCGAACTCGCGCAATTGCTCGACCACGGCTGCGTTTTTCTCGAGGTTGCGCCCCCAGATACAGACATCCGCCCCCTGCTTCGCTACGCCCTCGGCGAAGCCCAGACCAATGCCGCTATTCCCGCCTGTGATGAGGGCGACTTTGCCGCTTAGATCGAACAGATTATTGGCCATTATCTACTCCGTTCTGCGTACCTTGCCAACGTTTCACTAAACCAGGGTCGATATCGAAAAGATCCAGCACTCTGCCAACATGATGATCTACCAGATCATCGACAGACTGGGGTCTTATGTAGTGCGCAGGCATCGGCGGCGCCATGATGGCACCGTTCTGGCTTGCTCTGTAAAGTAGCTCGCAGTGACCGGTGTGCAACGGGGTTTCGCGGGGCACAAGCACGAGGCGTCGTCGCTCTTTCAATATGACATCGGCCGCGCGCACGAGTAGCGAGTCAGCGTAACAGTTCGCAATTGCCGATAGCGTCTTTATAGAACAAGGAGCGACAATCATACCATCGGACCTAAATGAGCCGCTCGCGATGGTGGCACCAATATCCTTATTCGAGTGCACATGGTCTGCCATTGCCAGCACATCTTTGGTCGAGAAATCAGTCTCCACAGCAATATTCAGCTTGGCTGAGTCTGACATCACCAGATGTGTCTCGATATCCGGCTCCGATTGCAAGACCTGCAGCAGTCGTACTCCATAGATAACGCCGCTGGCTCCGGACATTCCAATTATCAATCGCACACTATTCACCTGATCTGTATCGGGTTTCGAATGTTGCATCATAGACCTTGAGCTGGCAAGCAATTGAAGTACTATCTCACAGCTTGTAAACTGCCCCTTCCTTGGACAGCGGCCTCAATCGGGGTCTTCATCGATTACAAAGCGAATCTTATTTATGAGTAAAGCGAATCTTTTCTATGCCCAATCCGGTGGTGTCACGTCAGTTATCAACGCGAGCGCCTGCGGCGTTATCGAAACCGCTCGTCAACATCGTGACAAGATTGGCAAGGTATATGCCGGGCGCAACGGCATCGTCGGCGCGCTGAACGAAGAACTCATCGATACCGGCAAGGAATCCAAGCAAACAATCGCAGCACTGCGATCAACACCCGCCGGGGCATTTGGATCGTGTCGCTACAAACTGAAATCCTATTCCGAGAACAAGCGTGAATACGAACGCCTGATGGAGGTATTCGTCGCGCACAATATTCGCTACTTTCTCTATAACGGCGGTGGGGATTCTCAGGATACAGCTAACAAGATTTCACAGCTGAGTCTCGAGAAGGGCTACCCAATCACCTGTATTGGCGTGCCCAAGACTGTCGACAACGACCTGCCGATAACAGACAACTGTCCGGGCTTTGGTTCTGTGGCTAAATATGTAGCCGTTTCGATCAGAGAGGCTGGACTGGATGTCGCGTCCATGTGTGACTCCTCGACCAAGGTGTTCGTCATGGAGGTAATGGGACGCCACGCAGGCTGGATCGCCGGTTCGGCCGGCCTTGCCAGCGAACAGGAGGGCGACGCTCCTCACATCATTCTATTCCCGGAGATCGCATTCAATAAGGAAAAATTTCTCCGCAAGGTAAAATCCTGCGTTAGAAAATATGGCTACTGCGCTATCGTCGTCTCGGAAGGAGCCCAGAACAAGGATGGATCGTTCCTCGCCGATGCCGGTGGGAAAGATGCCTTCGGACACGTGCAGCTAGGCGGTGTCGCACCCTTCGTAGCCAAGATGGTGAAGGATGAGCTGGGATACAAATATCATTGGGCGGTGGCCGACTACCTGCAACGGGCAGCACGACACATCGCCTCTGCCACCGATGTAGAGCAGGCCTATGCAGTCGGCAAGGCTGCAGTCGAGTTCGCACTGGCCGGGAAGAACGCGGTCATGCCGACTATCGTTCGTGGTAAGGGCAAAAAATACAGCTGGAAGATTGGCGAGGCGAAACTCTCTGCTGTCGCCAATGTAGAGAAAATGATGCCACGGAATTACATTAGCCGCGACGGTTTTCACATCACCGATGCCGCCAGAGAATACTTCTCACCCTTGATTCAGGGCGAAGACTATCCGAAGTACAAGGACGGTATTCCGCAGTATGCGAGACTCAAGAAGCAACTGGAGAAGCAGAAGCTGAAGAAATGGAAGGCTAGCTAGGGCGCCAGCCTATCTATACTCCAACTGCCTTCCGTGGTTCTGAGGTAACGAAAGCGATCGTGCAGGCGGTTAGCACCGCCTTGCCAGAATTCGATCTCATGAGGCACGACAATATAACCACCCCAGAAATCGGGAAGCGGAATTTCGCCGTTGCCAAACTTCTGTTTTAGCGATTCGAATTGGTTCAGCAAGAAGGCACGCGACGTCAGTACGCTACTCTGCCGAGAGGCCATGGCTGCGAGCTGACTCTCTCTGGGCCGACTCGAAAAGTATTTGAACGATTCAACAGCACTCATCTTTACGGCCTCACCACAGACTTTTACCTGTCGCTCGATCGAGTGCCAGGGAAAATGCAGACTTATTCTCGCATTCTGCCCCAGCTCGGCTGCCTTGCGGCTACCAAAGTTTGTGTAGAACACAAAGCCCTTCTCATCGAAATGTTTCAATAGAACGATACGCTGGCTGGGCTGCCCATTTGCAGCAACAGTAGCCACCGTCATCGCAGTAGCGTCACTAATTTCCAGATCGATGGCCTGCTGCATCCACGCGGAAAACTGATCGAAGGGGTTCTCAGCGAGTTCATCGCGACTAAGTCCGCCGTGAAGATATTCACGGCGTAGTGATTCAAGATCCATGCTGAGGTCCAAGCATTGTTGCGAGCCCTGGGGCGCTCAATAGATAGAAAGAGTGTTTGTGTGATTCACTAATGCCGAAAAGCTTAGCGAACAAAATTGCCGTATTCCCAGACCTGTTGTCGCGCAACACCGGTCACATAATAGTAAGTGCCTGGTCCGTGTTTTTCATTGGCGAAAAAACCGCCCGTGTATTTTTGCCCACCTGGCCAGCGGAAAGTACCTTGCCCATGATAGAAGTCGTCGACAAAGTCGCCCGTATAATTTTCTATATTCTCCCGCATCCAGAATTCACTATTTTGATTCTCACGCCACTCGGATAAGCCGAAGAAATAGGAGCCACGGCCATTGCGTTTGTCGTCTCGCCACTGTCCGATGTACAGCTTACCCTCTCCGTTCCAGTGAGTTCCACGACCGGACCGAACTCCCATGTCCCAGTTACCCGTATAGACTTCTTTTGCTACAAATGAGATTGGCACCTCGAGGCGACCAGTGCCGTGAAACTCGCCATCCCTAAAATTTCCAGTATATTCGCCCTTGCCCCATTCGGTTGTGAGCTCCAGGCGTCCGCTGCCATTGACGCAATCACCGCGCACACATTCCTCGGCGCTTACATTTGCTAGAGGCTGTGCGTTTAGAATTAGTGAAAACAGCGAGAAGAATATCCCTGCTGTAAGACCCATAAGCTTGAAACGATTAACATTCATAGGATTAGCCACTTGTTTCGATGTTAGCCTCAGTATCCTGCCAGTGAACAATTATAACCCTTAGCTCGCCTCGCTCAAGTGGCAGTGGCCCGGATAAAGCCAGACCACCCCCGGCCTATTTAGCAGCCCCGGGCGATCCGCTCAAATTACTAATCAGTTAGACGACCTTACGCAGCACATTCAGCGGGCTAGTGCTCACAACCTGCCGCGTCGAATTCATCCCTAGACCTGCAATAAGTACCATGCCAACGAGCGGCCCGGCAACCCATACCCAGTAGTGCAGCTCGAATTTTTGTTCGAATACTCGCTCCTGTAGATAGTAGAGACTCGCCTCGGCACCGATGGTAGCGATGATGCCCGCCAGGGCCCCAATACTTGCGAATTCGATCAGGAGACTGGTGAGTATCAACTTCTTTCCCGCGCCGAGTGTGCGCAAAATAGCGTTCTCATGAAAGCGCTCATCCAGAGTTGCGTTCACACAGGCCAGCAATACCAAGGCACCGCATACGAGCACCAGGACCGAGATTAATTCGATAGCGGAAGTCACCTGCGAAATAATATTCTGGATCTGTTCAATTAACGCATCAATTTCTATAACCACCATTGTAGGGAAGAGTCTAACGAGGTCATTCAGCAATATCTTCTGATCTTGCTCCATCAAAGCGGTGGATATAAACGTTGCTCCGAGATGATCGATAGTGCCGGGAGAGAAGATGATGAAAAAGTTCGGCTGCATATTATCCCAACGCACGCTGCGAAAACTGCTGACCTCGGCGAAGATCGTCTGCTGATTAATCTCAAACTCTACTCGATCGCCAATCTCAATGCCTAGCCAGCCCGCGTATTCGTCTTCAATTGACACATAGCCTGCCTCGGCATCTTCTCCCCACCACTGTCCATCGGTAATAAGATTGTCTCGAGGCACGTCATCGGCCCAGGTAACCTGGCGGCGGCCTAAGCGACCGCGCACCTGCCCTTCTTCCTCCGCCTCGGCCTCGGCCTCGGGCGCTTCTCCATTCTCTGTGGCAGCGTCGAGTTCACTGCGCGCCTGATCGTAGAGGCTGCCTTCCGCCTCCTCCGATTGTGCACCTTCGGTTAGGCTGCTGCGTTCCTCGTCGTCCTCTATTTCCGGATCCGGAATTTCGCCATTGACCGAGATCACCCTCGCGCTGATCAAGGGGTAGAAAGCATTACTATCGACTCCATTCTGTGCGAAGAAGCTCTCTATACCCTCGATTTGAGATTGGCTGATATTCAACATGAAATGATTCGGCGTGTTCTCCGGAAGTTGTCCCTGCCAGTCATCTATGAGGTCGGTACGCAGCAGCGTTAGTGTCAGCAGCGACATGATCGTAACCGAGAACACCATTACCTGCAGGACGTTTTGTTTGCGCCTTCTGCGCGCCGCAGTCATGGCCAGCTTCCAGGCACTACCTGCCTTCATTCCAACCGAACCGCTCGAACGCAAAAGTAAGTAGGAGAACGCGGAGAGGAACAGCGCGATAGCCGCAATCGAGACAACCAACACCGCCGTAACCACTAGATCCTGACTGTACCAATACACTAGAAAAATCGTGCCAATGATTCCAAAGGCATAAGGGAGATTCGCACCAATTTTTTGTTGATCAAGATCCTTGCGAAGCACCCGTAGCGGTGGCGTAGCTCGCAGGGCGAGTAGTGGCGGCAAAGCAAATGAGAGAAGGCATATAACCGCTGTTAACGATCCAATCACGAAGGGTTCGAATCCCGCCGGAGGAAGATCGACCACAATAACAGTCTGCAGCAAACGCAATATAACGTGATGAACAAGCCATCCCAGGACGCAACCTACGACAATCGAAACGAAAACGAGTACCGATTGTATAGAGAGGTAGATGACGCCGATCTCGTTCGAGGTACAGCCGAATGTTTTTAGTATTGCCACGTAGTCATAGTGTCGCTCGCTATAACGCTTGGCTGTTAACGCTATCGCCACACCGGCAAGCAAAACGGCAAACAGCGAGCCCAAGAGCAAAAAGCTCTCCGCTTTGTTTAATGCATCACTAATTTCTTCGCTCTCGTCACGAACGTCGCGGATGCGATACTCACCTTCATACTCATCCGAAATCCATTGGCTGAGACTATCCAGCACTGCCAGTTCTTCGCCAGCAAACAGGTAGCGGTAACTGACCCTGCTGCCTACTTGCACGACATTGGTCTGCTCCACATCGGCCATATTGAGCATAAGCCGTGGCCCGGCGTTGTCCAGCATGCCACCCTGCTGACGATCGGGCTCGGCGATAATGATTTTGCCAACTATCAACTCCGCCTCGCCTACGAACACCGAGTCTCCCACGTCTATCGTCAGCGCAGGCAGCGCCCTCGATTCCAACCAAACTTCGCCTGGAGGTGGACCGCTCTCGATTGGGAATCCGCGAATAAAGGGTGCATCGGCGATGATAACTTCTCCGCGCAGCGGGTAGGTATCACTCACCGCCTTTGCGGCGACCAGCATGTTTCCGCTATCGGAAAAGACCATCGAGACAAATGAGAGCGTGCGCGCGGTACGCAGCCCCAATGCTTCAGCTTCCAGTAGGATTTCTTCTGGAGGTTGGCGACTGCTGCCTAGCACTCTATCCGCGGCCAGCATATTCGCAGACTCCAGCAACAGCGCTTTCTCTAAACGATCGGTGAAAAGCGCGATGCCAGTTACCGAAGTCACCGCCATAACCAAAGCGAAAAACAGCAGACGAATCTCCCCGCCTTGCCAGTCTCGCCACAAAAGCCGCAATGCCAGGCCGAAGAGGATAGAGAGAGATTTGCTGCCACTTCTTTCAGCGGTCACAGTGTCAGACACTCGCGGGGGCCTCTTTTTCTTGCTCTTGACGAGCGCTGGTCTTCTCATCGCTGACCACTTCGCCTGCGACCAACCTGACGATGCGATCGCATTTTTGCGCGAGTCGCTCATCGTGGGTAACTAAAACTAGAGTGGTTGAAAATTCCCGATTGAGATCAAACAACAATTCGACGATCTTCGCTCCCGTTGCTGTATCGAGATTACCAGTAGGCTCATCGGCGAATAGAATCTGCGCCTCGGTCGCGAATGCCCGCGCTATTGCTACACGCTGCTGTTCGCCACCGGAGAGTTGGTTAGGATAGTGATGACCGCGTTCGTCCAAGCCCACCCGCACCAGCAGACGTTTCGCTTTGTCGCTGGCCTGCGCATCACCCTTTAACTCGATGGGCAGCATCACATTCTCTAACGCCGTTAGGCTTGGCAATAGCTGAAAGGATTGGAATACGAAACCGACAAGTTTGCCGCGCAGGATGGCTCGCTGCTCCTCGTCCATGGCATTGAGGCTCTGTCCATCGAGAACAACGTCGCCCGAAGTCGCCTTGTCGAGCCCGGCCATAAGTCCGAGTAGGGTTGACTTGCCGGAGCCTGACGCACCCACGATAGCGACCGCCTCTCCCGTCTCAATGTTTAGGCTTACGGATTTCAGGATTGTGAGCAATCCTTCGCTGGTATCCACGCTCTTGGATAGGTTTTCAATTCGAATCATCTAGTGGTTCTCTTGCGGCTGCTGCGGACAAGACTGCGATTATAGTCCAATTTGGCGCGTCAGTATGGATTGCATTAGGCAATCGTCACTATAGAATAGGGTCTGAACTAATTGGCTTCTTCTTTGTACGCTGTAAAGAGAGTACTGGTTTAACATATTCTTCCACCACATATGCCCTTGATGCGATGAGCCCCCTTCTAACTCGACTATGCGTTTTCTGTCTTGCCTGTGCAATCCATATTGGTGGTTGGGCTGCGGACGAGCAGCTGACACTGCTGGTATACGGCGATAGCCTTAGCGCATCCTATGGCATAGAGGAGCAACAGGGCTGGGTCACCCTGCTGCAGCGCAGGCTCGACGATGAGATTCCTGAGGTAAAGGTCATCAATGGCAGTGTGAGTGGCGAAACGACTACCGGGGGCCTGGCGCGGCTACCCGCCATGCTAGCCAGCTACGAGCCGGAACTGATGATTTTAGAGCTAGGCGGCAATGATGGCCTGCGCGGCCTGCCGGTGGAATTAATGCGAGAGAATCTGGCGCAGATGATAGAGCTCGCGGTCGCTGCCGGAACCGAAGTAATTCTTACCGGGATACAGATACCGCCCAACTACGGCCCTCGCTACACCGTCCCCTTCTTCGAGACCTACGCCGACCTCGCGAAAGAAAAATCACTCCCCCTGATTCCCTTTCTTATCGATGGCATTCCACAGCGACCGGAGCTCATGCAGAACGACGGCATCCACCCTCGTGCCGAGGCTCAGTTCATGATCCTGGACAACGTATGGCCGATATTGAAGCCGGTGCTGGAAAACTTGAAAGAGAGTTAGTGGAAGGTGCTTCGCGGTCAGACAGACCCATATTATCCTTCTCGAAGCCTTTGTCTTCATTGCAGCGACGTAGTTTCCCAGACTCCCCTTTCGGCTCGCTATACAGGGAAGCAACGCGCCCGTACCTGCAGAAGCTTACAAGCTCATCGAGAAGCGCCGAAGCTATCCCCAGGTTGCGGTAGTTCTAGCCAACAGCCTAGCCACTGGACTTAGTCACTTTCAACTCAGACAAAGCACAGCCTGGCGCTTTAATTCATCTTATAAGGATCTAATTGCCTAACAGGCTGGCTTATCTCAGTCAGCGCTACTGCCTATTATCTAATACAAGCCAGTGGAGGTGACATCTTCGAGAGTTAAATCTTCGAACTATGGGTTCATGATGAACCGAATTTGCAGGGATAATGTGACGGGGTTCGCACTAAAAATGCTAACAAAAGCAAGTATTTACGCACACTTACTGTGTTCGCTTAACTACGGTGTCACACCCCCATCTGCGCGAGTCTGAATACTAGGCTTACTCTTCATCCGGTAGAGCATAAGCGCCGAGGCGATATTGCACAGGGCAATAGCCAGCAGGGCGAGGTTATAGTTTCCGACCAAGTCGTAATAGTAGGCGACCAATACCGGGCCCAGT
>CAXBLN010000005.1:0-44524 GCA_963976555.1 uncultured Gammaproteobacteria bacterium | reverse complement strand
GTCCAGGGCACTTCCATGCCCATTGCACTCGCTACACCGGTCATGTCATCGCCTTCAATAGTGGCAGACATTTCATAGATCATAGGTGAACCGTCGCGATCGATACTAAATGAGATCACATTGCCATTGGCGACGCCATCTTCTATAGCCCAGGTGCGTCCGTTACCAAGATCAAAAGACCCAGCCAGTGTGTCGCCGTTAGTAGTCATAATGACCTTGGCGCTTACCGACCCCATTGGGCTGACCATGGCGAAGTCCCAAGTGCCGTCGGCAGGCGAGGCTGCCGGGCTAGTGGCGCAGGAAGCCAGTGTCGCGAGCAGGGTGAGAAGAATTGCTGGGAAGAAATTTCTGATCATCGGGTCTCTCCATAAAGTGCTGAACATTGGTGTTCTGATGTGGTTGTTATAGTTGATCGGGCGTAAAGACCAACAACTAAACAACGCCCAAATCGTCGATTTGGATCTGTACTCGCTGCGACGTCCATGTACTTGATGTAATTCGGCCTATTGCTGAATGTGGGGAAGGAGAACTATTCCTGTGGCGCAAGCAAGGGTGCTACTTCTATGAGTCTTGATTCGCTTGGGCCGAAAGCACGGGGCGACGAATTTAGCGGTACAAGCGACTTCACAATTAAATCTTTGGCCGTTGGTCTGACCTTACAGCTTCTGCGTATAGACGGTAACGCTAAAACAACTCCATGGCATAGCCGAAGGTAGAAAATGCAGCAGTCGCTTTCCCCCAAGCAGGTATCCACTTCCCAAGCCCAGATAACGCCGCGATCGATCTCGCTAACAGGCACGGATGTCGCGTCGAAACGTGAAGAATTATTGGCGTACTTTAACGCCACTTGGGAGCAGTACGAGTCCCTGTTTCTGCCGCTGCATGACGACGCCTACTATCTGCGCGCCGAACGCCTGCGCCACCCCCTTATTTTTTACTTTGGGCACACGGCCACCTTCTATATCAACAAGATGGTGTTGGCCAAGTTTACCGACGCGCGGGTGAACCCTGCCTTCGAGGCGATGTTCGCGATCGGTGTCGATGAAATGTCCTGGGACGATCTGGATGAATCCCACTACGATTGGCCGTCCATCACCGAAGTTCAAGCCTATAGAGACAAGGTCAAGGCGCGCATCGTTTCCCTGATTCGATCCATGCCATTGGAACTGCCGATTACGCAAGATTGCCCCGCCTGGTTAATACTCATGGGCATCGAGCATGAGCGCATTCATCTGGAAACCTCCTCGGTCATCATGCGCATGCTGCCTTTGGAGTTGATTGACCCTGAGCGCGCCAAAGACTGGTTGGTATGCAGTGATATCGGACTGCCTCCCGCTATTGAATGGCTGCCTATGGAGGCGGCTGCAATCACCTTGGGAAAGCAGGCGAGTGATCAGACTTATGGCTGGGACAATGAATACGGTAGCGAAGAGCACACTGTCGATGCTTTCAAAGTAAGCACCACCCTTATCAGTAATCTGAACTTCGCGCAGTTCGTTGAAGCTGGCGGCTACCAGGAGCACAGATACTGGACGCTAGAAGGAAGGGAGTGGCTAGACTTCACGCAGGCTAGACATCCACGTTTCTGGCGGCCAACGCTAAATGGCAAGTTTCTGCAGCGTAACCTATTCTCAGAGATGCCTCTGCCACCAAACTGGCCAGTCGAGGTTAATTATCTCGAAGCAAAAGCCTACTGCAACTGGCAGGCAGAGCAATCGGGAAGGCCGGTACGTCTTCCTAGCGAAGCCGAATGGCAGCATATGCGCGACTCTCATCTCGGTGTAGGGGCAGAGGGAGCGAATGAGGGTATCGGCCTGCCAGCCACCGGCAACATTAATCTTGAACAGTTCGCCTCTTCCTGTCCGATCACCGCCAACCCCCATGGAAACCTGTATGATATTACCGGCAACGTGTGGCAGTGGACGGAGACAGCGATCGATGGCTATCCCGGTTTCGGCGTCCACCCTTGGTATGACGACTTCTCCACGCCGACCTTTGACGGCAAACACAATCTAATCAAAGGCGGATCCTGGATATCAACCGGGAACGAGACTCTGGCCTCTTCACGCTATGGGTTTCGCCGCCACTTTTTTCAACATGCGGGTTTTAGAATGGTAATTTCAGACAGCACAGTTCAATCGCAGGAACAGGACAACGTCTATGAAACCGATGCGCTGGTGGCACAGTATTGTGAGTTTCACTACGGCAGCGATTATTTCTCAGTAAAAAATTTTCCCCTTGCCTGTATAGAAAATCTAATGGAGCAGGTGCGTGATAAGAATATAGATACCACTAAGGCCTTAGACCTGGGCTGTGCAGTAGGTCGTTCATCATTCGAACTGGCCAAACATTTTCAACACGTCGATGCCGTAGATTTCTCGGCGCGCTTCATACAGCAGGGCGTAAAGCTACAAAGTAGTAATCGACTGCGCTATACCCTGCCCCTGGAAGGGGACATAGTCGAATATCGCGAGGTACTGCTCGACAAATTGGGCTATGACGATATTAAGGATCGCATACAGTTTCTGCAGGGAGACGCCTGCAATCTCAAGCCAGAACTCACAGACTACAATGTGGTGTTCGCGGGCAATCTGATAGACCGGCTCTATGAGCCGAAGCTGTTTCTGGATTCGATTACAAAGCGCCTTCTGCCGGATGGACTGCTGGTGCTAACCTCACCCTATACCTGGCTGGAAGAGTACACTGACAAGGATAACTGGTTGGGTGGCGTTAAGGTCAACGGCGAAAACTTCTCCACACTGGATGCGTTAAAACAACATTTAGGCGAGGCGTTCGAGTTCGAGGGAGCCCAGGACGTCCCCTTCGTGATTCGCGAGACTGCTCGTAAATATCAGCATACAGTCGCCCAAATGAGCATCTGGCGGAAGAAACCCAGCGCTAGCAAATAGAGCGACAGTCTAACAGGGAGTTAAGTCGACACATGCTTTTTCGAGAAATGAAGCATCACGCGTTCTACGAAAAATTACCAAGGCGTGCGCAGTTCAATCTTAGCGATGCCTGCGGTGCTACCGCTACTCTCAATGACATTTTGAGCCCGGAGCAACAAGCGTTGATGGCTACAGTGCCTTTGATCTATGGTAGCGTAGAAGGCAGAGAAGACTTGCGCGAAGCTATCTCTCAGCTGTATGCGGACATCTATCCAGGTCTGGGCACGCAGCAGATAACGGTGCTCAGTGGCACGGAGGAAGGCCTATTCTCCATCATGGCTTCAATACTGGAGCCGGGCGACGAGGTCATTGGCACGCTTCCCTGCTATCCATCGCTGTCTGATCTGCCTGCCTGTTTCGGTGCGCTGTTCAAGGCGGTTCCGCTGCGGGAGCAGAATCAGTGGCAGCCAGACATCGCTGACTTCGCCGCACAGATTACCAAGCGCACCAAAGCGATCGTAATCAATTCGCCGCACAACCCCACGGGCATGGTGCTGACTCAGGCATGGCTGGATGATCTCATTGAGCTCTGCGCTCGGCACGACTTGCACCTGATTTCCGATGAAGTTTTTTCCTTTTCCGATTTCGGAAATACAGGCTGCCACCCCAAAGTATTGCAATACGAAAAGGCAATTCTGGCTAACGTACTCTCCAAAACTTTTGGTCTGCCAGGCGTGCGCATAGGCTGGGTGATGACTGGCAATAGCGAGCTGACGAAGTCGATCCGAAATCTAAAAACCTACACCAGCATATGCCAGTCGCAGCTCGACGAGCAGGTGGCTTGTTTCGTGCTGCAAAACGCCAGGGAAATCATCGAGCGAAACAACACGATTGTGCGCACGAATATCAAATTGTTTGATGCATTCGTCGAGGAGAGAGACTGGCTGAGCTGGCATAAGCCCACGGCTGGTATTATGGGCCTGGTGCATTCTCAAAGGCCGCTGCCGTTGTTGCTTGAAGATTGGTTCGAGAAAGATGTGTTAGTCCTGCCCGGACATCTGTTCGGCATAGACGGCGACTATTTTCGGGTAGGTTTTGGCAAGGTCGAATTTCCGGAGGCGCTTGCCAAAATTAGTTGAGCAAATTAAAGGAGACCGCGGGATTGATATTGATTCCTTCGGTCACCTCGATCAGGAGGACTTCATAGTAGCGCCTCGGCTGGCTATAACTCTTCAGTAACGATCGGCAAGATGATTGCCGAAGGATGTTGCGCATCGTAGTAGATAGTATTGTTCGCTATCTTTGCTGGAGTATCCAAATCATCGAGTGCCGCACCGTTATTTGGGTTAACCGCAAATCGAGGATAGTTGCTCGATGTCACGTGAATCCCAATTCGGTGTCCCGCTTCAAATGTCTGCGCCGTGCTCCACATATTGACTAGCAGTTTTTCAATGGCCCCCGGAGTCATCATGGCAACATCGTCTGCTTCCTGACCGTTGCGAAAACGAGCTCGTATTGGATAGTCGAGAATGAGAGCCTCGTAGCCATCTGGATAGATATCTACCAGCTTCACTACATAGTCAGTGTCCAATGCATCCGTAGACACATAGAGTTCCATATCTATATGACCGGCTACTACCACGTCTTCCTGTAGTACGGGTGTTTGAAAGCGCAGATAGTCTTGTCGCTCACCGATTTCGCGCTGGTCTCTTGGGCCAACATCTCGGCCCAGGTTCTGGCCACCCACTGTGCCTACAGGATTAGCAGGATCGAAACGATAGCTGGAGGACGCTGAGTCCGCTGTTGGAACAGAGGTGGAGATTGTCATACCGGGCTGCAGATAGAAGCGAGTCTTCTCATGCTGCGGTGGCCAGGAATCGAGGTGAATAGTGCGGTTCTTCGGCGATTGCGCGCCTTTGCGCGCCGACGCCATCATATAGATGCTCACGGGAGGCTCGTCCATGATGCCGTTGTCTTCGCCCTTTAGCCAATGGTCCCACCAGCGTATTTGTTGTTCGATATCGCCCGTGATGGCTCCGCCACCGGGATAGGATAAGTCTCCCTGTATAGCGCCATGACCAAACGCGCCCATGAAGAGTTTCTGCTTCCCGCGGGCGTTTTCATTACCTTCATTTTGCAGATACTGATAGTTATACAAAGATCCTTCCGCATAGATGTCATGCCATCCGCCAACATTGTAGACAGGGATCTCTACATTCTGCCTGTGAAATAGAAAGTCTGTGTCTATCCAACCCTGATCCAGAACCGCACGGGCTTTGTAAGCGGCAATTCGTTCTTCGCTAATGCCTTGCCCTCGTAGCCAGCCTCCGGAATGGCTTTCCTTGAACACGCCGCCGACAAATCGCGATCGGTAGAATAGGCTGTCAGGAGCAACGGTGACATAGGCGGCAGTCAGATGAGGCGGCGCCGCTGCGGCAGCCAGATTAGAGGTGATTCCGGGAGCGGAGGTACCGTAGATGCCCACTTTTCCATTACTGAAACTTTGTGCCGCTACCCATTCGACGGTGTCATAACCATCGGGCATGTCAACTTCGAAGGGCTGATCCTCGCCTTCTGAGTCATAGCGTCCTCTTACGTCCTGCGACACCAATACATAGCCGTGTTCGTTGTAGCGGGCGGCGCTTCGATCGGCGCCATCCTTATCGTAGGGAGTGCGGGTTAGCACAGTAGGCCAGGGGCCATCGCCTTCGGGCAGGTAGATATTCGTCGCGAGTTTCACTCCATCGCGCATCGTCACCATCTCGATTCGTTTCTCAATGTCCTGGGCATACAGCGGAGATACGAGCACAGCTGTAACGAGTAGTGCGAGAAATTTTCGAACAGATTTACTTGGACAAAAGCTTAGTGGAGGCAACATAACTCAAGACCTTCTATTGTTTTTTAGACTCTTTAACGGAGTATATACCAGATTATTCTCCCGTCTAGCGCGCCTGGCAGGTGGGATAATCCGAGATTTAGAAATCTGCCAAGGGCTCGACTTCTTCGCTCGGGGCATTCTTTTGCGTCCTAAACTCAGCGATTGAGGCATTACGCTGCCCGTCTTCCTGCTCGCTCTGCTGGTGGTATTCCTTGTACTTGCCGCACAGTTTGAGAGTTTCGTGCATCCACTGATCATCATGACGACAGTGCCGCTGGCCGTGCTCGGTGCCTTGATAGGGCTTTTATTGACCGACAACTCGCTTAACATCTACTCCAACACCGGCTCTCCCGAGGCAGTCTCCCGTGCGCTGGAGTCCTTGCAGACTCAGGAGACGAAGCGCACGGCGGTAGAGAGTAGCTAGTGCGGCAGTTATTAGAAGAACCATTCCAGATCGCGAAACTTCATCGGGCTGGAATGGCTTGCGTATGATGGATCCCGACTCCATCAAGCTCTGACGCGAGTAGTTGGGCTACACGGCAATCTTGTAGTAGCCCCAAAATCGCAGCTGGTAGAAAGCAAAAAGGTGAGGGAAATCTCTCTCCGTCACCTTTCTGTCACTCCAGTCCTATTCGGCTGTACAGATCTGTCACTCTATTCTAACTTCAGTATGGATAACCCTCGAGCCGCGGCTGTCCGGGAAACCAGTCAGGCACCTGTACCCAGTTGTTACGATTCGGCATCTGTATCTGCGGGAGAGTCTTCTCGTTGAGTTCCGTTCCGTCCTCCACCAGGTCGTTCAAAAAGAACAGATAGGCGGTCAGGGAATACACCTCATCCGGTGTGAGCGTACCCTCGGCGCCCAGCGGCATGCCACGGTTGATAAAGTCCCACACCGTCGTCGCATAGGGCGAGCGAATCGGTAGTACACGCCCGTAATCCCACGGGTCTGCATTCGGCCCGGCATCCCGTTTGATCAAACGCGGCGCCATACCACCGCTGCCGGTAGTGCCGTGACAGCCGGCGCAACCTTTCTCCAGATACAACTCCGAGCCCTTATCGACCGAGCCACTGCCCACCGGCAGCTCTGCGCCGTCGGGCCCAATGGCTATATCCCAGGCCCGAATCTCTCCCTCGGTTGGCGTTCTGCCCACTCCATAGGTAGGGGACTGCGCCTGTACGGAAACTACCCCCGCTATCAGCAAGGG
Source organism: uncultured Gammaproteobacteria bacterium (assembly GCA_963976555.1). Lineage (GTDB taxonomy): Bacteria > Pseudomonadota > Gammaproteobacteria > Pseudomonadales > Pseudohongiellaceae > UBA9145. Next base: position 37,550 of record CAXBLN010000005.1, on the reverse strand, counting down.
CAGCAGGAGCAGGATTCGAAGCGATGTCAAAGCAGTCCGTTGCCTAGATAATGGCATTGTGAACACCTCCGTCGCTGGCGATCCTCCAGGGCTGTATCGAGTTGTCCTGACCCTTCACGAAAGTGGCGCGTTCGCCGTCGGTGCTCCAGAAATCCAGAGCCTGTTGGCGGGACGGTTGTATCTGACCGATTTCATCGATGCAGCGCGATTGCAGTTCGCATTCCTCGCCATCCCAGTTCCACTCGAAGCTGAAGCGCGTATGCGCCATCGGCTGAGGCGTGCCGCGAATGTCAGCATCCATCCAACTGCGTCCGCCGTCGGTAGATACCTCGACTCGGGCAACACGACCACCACCAGACCAGGCCAGGCCGCCAACCTCGTAGAAGCCAGCGCCGGGTAATTTCTGTCCGCCGGAGGGATGGGTGATAACCGATTTAGGGCCGATCTGATAGCCCAGCGCGGCGTTCACCGGATCCCGGGTCAGATGACCGAAGTCGTTGTAGGTCATGTAATATTGATCCACGACCTTGATACGCCGCAGCCATTTCACATTAAAGATGCCCTCGAAGCCGGGGGCTAGCAGGCGCAGCGGAAAGCCCTGCTGAGGTCGCACCGGTTCGCCGTTCATGCCGTAGCACAGCAGGCAGTCGTCCATCGCCTTCGTCATGGGAATGCTCGATGCGCCTTTCACCTCCTCGACACCCTCCGCTACTACCCAGTCCGCGTCGGCGTGTACCCCCGCTTCTTTCAAGACGGTAGACAGCAGTACGCCGGTCCACTCGGCGTTGCTGGTCATGCCGTGAGTTTCCTGAATAGTCGTGTGGGAATTGCGCGAGCGATTTCCCGCGCACTCGATGAAATGCATGCGCGTCACAGAAGGCATGCGCTTCAGATCCTCCATGCTGAAAACCAGGGGATTATCCACCATGCCGTGAATCATCAAGCGGTGCTCGTTGGGATCGATGTCCGGCACGAATGAGCCGCGTGTAGTGCCCATATAGTGCAGGGAAGACGGCGTAACCACACCGACAGAGTCCTGCAGGGGCGTGGCGATATGAAAGTCGAGGCCAAAGGCGTCGGGAGACTCCCGCCCGCCATGGGGAATGCGTACCGAATTGACGAAGCGAGAGCGCGTGCCGTAGGCGGTCATTTCGTCGGAGCCCCGAATAAAGGCGCCAGGCTCGGGTGCTACAGGGGTGTGTTCGTGATCCTGACCGAGAGCGGATTTAGTGGCGCCCATGCCCAGGGCGCCTGCTACTGCGGCGCTGCGTTTGAGGAATTCCCGTCGAGCATTCTTTTCTTTACTCATGATTCTCTCCATTGTATTGCCTTCCATGGCAGATTCAGATGAGGTTGCTTGAGTGTCTCTCTAAGTTTGGGAAAAGTAAATGATATTAGGCGTGAACGAAGTTGGAATTTCGCGTGTAAAACGCGTAAAGGGCGTAGAAACTGCGTGTTTAGAGGTCAGAACTAGAAAAGGAGGGTGGCAGAATTCACGCTAGAGAGATCGAGCAAATTATGGCGCGGACCATGTTCTTGCAGAGCTTGAAAAATAGTCGCATCGGCTTGCAGCAAAGCCTGGATTGTTCTGCTGTTCTCTCGGGGTTTTGCTACAGAGCCGTCAGTCGCTCCAGCAAGGGGAAAACCACGGCGGCCATAACGATTCCAAGCATCACGGTATGTACTTTGAGCTTGGCATCAAAATCAGCTTTGAGTTCAACCAATCGAGCTGCCAGAAAATCCTTCGTAACTAATTCTTCCAGATTCACATTGAAGGCCTCTGTCAAAACTTCAGCTTGTACTTCTGCCTGTTCCGTAGGCACTCCAGCTTTTTCCAGCCGCCGAACAAGCTTCAGTGTATAGAATGTCGATAGTGACAATTCAGTCCCTGTGATTTTGTTGAGACTAGATAAGTATAGGCAGCGGACCACAATTTTGGCAAGAATGTGGGAAAAGGCGATGGGACATTCGACTCCAGCCCCGCCGTCTCCTTAAATTTATCCCTTAGCGCACTGCTTCCTTGTTAAGATTCATCACAGATTTCGTTTATAACACGGGCGGCGCACTCGTTTGTTCGGCGATATAACTATCACTTACCCCAGCTCGAAGCTGGGTCAGAATCCTGGGAGCTGTGAATTGAGCAACGAAGCGAGCAGAACGCAATTTCTACGAGTGCTGGGTCGCCGCGAGGTATTGGCATTGGCCTTCGGCGCCATGATCGGCTGGAGCTGGGTAGTGCTGTCGGGAACCTGGATTAGTTCGGCAGGCACACTGGGTGCAATCGTGGCCTTCCTGATCGGCGGCGCGGCGATACTATTAATTGGTCTCACCTATGCCGAGCTAGCCTCGGCCCTGCCTTTCGCCGGCGGCGAACACGTCTACAGCGAGCGGGCACTGGGGGCAGGGGCTTCCTTTGTCTGCACCTGGGGCATCATCCTTGGCTACGTCTCCGTCGTAACCTTCGAGGCTGTCGCGCTGCCAACCGTGCTGGACTCCTTGATACCGGGCCTCGATAAGGTTCACCTCTGGCAAATTGCAGGCTGGGACGTGTATCTGTCCTGGGTATTAGTGGGAGTAGTCGGTGCGGTTTCGATGACAATTCTCAATGTGGTAGGCGTGCGCATGGTAGCGCTGGTGCAGAGCGTGGTGGTCTTGGCTATCTTGCTCGTGGGCATATTGTTTGTCAGCGGGGCGCTGTTCAGTGGCGACATCAGTAACATGCAGCCCCTGTTTAAAGATGGAGTATCGGGCATCACTCTGGTGTTGGTCATGGTGCCATTCATGTTCGTAGGCTTCGATACTATTCCCCAAGCCGCCGAGGAAATTGATCTGCCGTTCAAGGATATCGGCGCCGTATTGATGATTTCCGTGGCAATGGCCATCGTCTGGTATGGTCTTATTGTGCTGGGGGTTGGGCTTGTTCTGGATGAGGCTTCAATTAACTCCTCCGAGGTAGTAACTGCCGCCGCGAATTCAGCGATATACGGCGAAGTAGGTGGCACGGTGTTATTGATCGCCGGTCTCGCCGGCATCATCACCAGTTGGAATGCCTTTATCCTCGGCGGTAGCCGCGCTATCTATGCGCTGGCTCACAGTGGGCTGCTCCCTAAATTTCTCGGTGAGCTTCATCCGAAATATCACACGCCGAAGAATGCGATTCTATTAATAGGCGCACTGTCTGTTATCGGGCCATTCTTTGGCCGGCCAGCACTGGTCTGGGTCGTCGACGCAGGCGGTCTCGGCATTGTCATCGCCTATGGCATGGTGGCGTGGTCATTCCTGGTGTTGCGCAAGAAGGAGCCAGAATTAGAAAGGCCCTATAAAGTACGTTATGGTAAGTTCGTCGGCATCTCGGCACTGGTGTTGTCGATTGGCCTGGGTTTGCTCTACCTGCCCGGCAGTCCTGCAGCATTGATCTGGCCTCAGGAATGGGGAATCGTTCTCGCGTGGTCTGTTCTTGGGGGAATTCTGTACAGCGTCGCGCGCAATAGCGGGACAAGGGAAGAGGAAACCGGGGACACTCATAACTCACCACCTTAATGAGCGGATATCCAGGGAGTGACCAGTGTGCTGGTAGATTTCGCAGCAGAGAACATCTGGGCAATAGCTGCCGAGTATATTTTGCAATACGTCGGACAAGGCTGATATAAAGAACAGGCCCTACTGGCCAAGCAGAAGAGATTATTGGTAATGGAATATAGCAATCGCAGCACGCTGGCCACACGCCTTCGAAAGGAGTTACAAGGCGACGTGCTGTTCGATGATTTTAGCCGCGGGCGTTATAGCACCGATGCATCCATCTATCAGATTCAGCCTATCGGAGTTACGGTTCCGAAAACGGAACAGGATGTACAGATAGCCCTGCAGATAGCTGTGGATGAAGGCATTCCGGTACTGCCCAGAGGCGCTGGCACCTCTCAAACCGGTCAGGCAATCGGCGAGGCTTTGCTTATTGATACGACCAAGCACCTCAATGGGCTTGTGGAATTTGACGCCGAGGCTCGCACCGCCTGCGTTCAACCCGGCATGGTGTTAGATCATCTGAATCGCTTCCTCAAACCCCACGGTCTGTTCTACCCCGTTGATGTCTCAACAGCAAACCGCGCAACCCTTGGGGGGATGACCGGTAATAATAGCTGCGGTTCTCGCTCCATTCGCTACGGCAATATGGTTCACAACGTAGAGGCTATCGATGGCCTGCTGGCGGATGGCAGTCAGGTGCATTTTAAGACACTGAACGACCGGCAACTCGGCGAGGGTGATGCGGCACAAACTGAATTGTTCAGGAAGATGCTGGCTCTCGGTGACAGGGAAGCGGCGGAAATCGCGCAGCGCTTTCCCGATCTACTGCGTCGGGTCGGTGGCTATAATATCGACGTGCTCACACAGCAGAACCCGAATATGTCTCACCTGCTGGTGGGTTCCGAGGGCACACTGGCATTCTTCCAGCGTATTCATTTGAAGTTGCAGCCCTTGCCGGTGCACAAGACTCTCGGCGTTTGTCACTTCCCCTCCTTCTATGAAGCCATGGAGGCGACACAGCATATTGTCGAGTTAAACCCCAGCGCGGTTGAGTTGGTCGACCGCACCATGATCGACCTGGCAAGAGATATTCCGATATTCGCGGGGACAGTCGATCGCTTCGTTCAGGGTGAACCCCAGGCACTGTTGTTGGTGGAGTTTTCCGGCGAGGAGCAGGCGGCACAACTGCACAGCCTCGCGCAGTTGGTCGATTTAGTAAAATCCCTGGGGTCAAAGAATTCGGTGGTCGAAGCGACGGACAATGAATTTCAACAGGCTATATGGGAAGTACGCAAGTCCGGCCTCAATATCATGATGTCTATGAAAGGCGATGGAAAGCCGGTCTCCTTCATAGAAGACTGTGCGGTGAATTTAAAAGACCTTGCGGAATATACGCGCCGAGTCAGCGAAATATTTCATAAACACGGTACAACTGGCACCTTTTATGCGCATGCTTCGGTTGGCTGTCTGCATGTTCGCCCCATTCTCAATATGAAGGAAGAAAGCGGCGCTCAGAAAATGCGCGCAATAGTGGAGGAGACCCTGGAGATTGTTCGCGAATACAAGGGTTCCCATTCCGGCGAGCACGGCGACGGGCTCTCCAGGTCTGAATTTCACCTGCCCATGTTCGGACAACGCATGGTGGATTCTTTCGAAGAGGTAAAAGACAGCTTTGACCCGGCGGGCACGTTTAACCCCGGGAAGATTGTGCGCCCGCCCAAAATGGACGACAGAAGTCTGTTTCGATTCGCTCCTGGCTATTCGAATGCGCCCATCGCCACCACCATGGACTGGTCGGAATGGGGGAGCTTTAACCAGGCGCTGGAGATGTGTAATAACAACGGCGCCTGTCGAAAGTCTGATGTCGCCGTGATGTGTCCGTCCTATAGAGTGACTGGAGATGAGCAGCATCTCACTCGGGGTCGCGCAAATACGCTAAGACTCGCGGTCAGCGGCCAGCTGGGGCCGGAGGCGCTATCTTCGGACGCCATGTTCGACACCATGAGTTTGTGTGTCTCCTGCAAGGGCTGTAAGCGCGAATGTCCCACCGGCATCGACATGGCGAAGATGAAAATCGAATTCCTGCACCAGTACTATAAACACAATAGTGTTCCCCTAAAGGACCGTTTGATCGCCTATCTACCACGCTACGCCCATCGCATGAGGAATTTGTCTTTCCTGTTAAATTTGCGGGATCAAATTCCTGGCCTCAAGACCCTGTCGGAATTTGTGCTGGGTTTTAGCGCCAGGCGTAATCTGCCGAAGTGGCGAGGAGATCCATTCCGAGCGGAAACCGAAGTGCCCTCTCAGCCAGAGATATCGACCGAAGGCAAAGACGTGGTGCTTTTGGTGGACACCTTCAACACCTGCTTCGAGCCTGAAAATGCCAGAGCGGCATTGGCGGTACTAACGGCGGCAGGCTATAACGTGCATGCCCCTATACCCGTCGATAAAGGTCGACCCCTGTGCTGTGGTCGAACCTTTCTCAGCAGCGGCATGGTTGATGAGGCGCGAGTAGAGGCAAATCGTGTGATTGAAAGCCTCCGGCCATTCGTGGAGCAGGGCATACCCATAGTGGGGCTTGAGCCTTCCTGCTTACTCACTCTGCGGGATGAATTTCTGTCGCTGCTTCCCGGCAATGAAACTACTGCCCTGTCTCAACATGCTTTTCTCTTCGAGGAATTTTTAGCGGCAGAACAGGCCAAGGGTCAGTTGCAGCTGCATCTGAAGGCTTTGCCAGCAAAACGAGCGCTTCTCCATGGGCACTGTCACCAGAAGGCATTCGCGGTCATGTCGTCGGTTCAACAAGTACTGGCGATGGTGCCAGAGTTAATCGTGGAGACCGTAGAATCCAGTTGCTGTGGCATGGCTGGATCGTTCGGCTACGATGCCAGGAATTTCGATACCTCGATGAAGATGGGAGAACTGAGTCTGCTGCCGGCAGTCAGAGAAGCCGATGCCGACTGTTTGATCGTTGCCGACGGCACAAGTTGTCGGCACCAGATTCAGGACGGGGCAGGCCGAGAAGCGATTCATGTGGCAAGGGTTCTGGAGATGGCCCTGGCAGGGTAGCGCTTACAAAACTAAATAAATCCGAGAACCCACATGACACAGACAGCTGCGAAAGACGTAATGCCTCCGACCAGGGTCGCTCCCCCGTAACTAAACACGGCGTCCGCGACACTGAGTTTGGTTAACGAGGTGCACACCCAGAAATAACTGCTATTCACATACTTGATGATGACCGAACCACTGGCGCCAGCTAGCATGGCGGCCTCAGGAGATAAGCCCAAGGTTCCCAACATGGGGGCAACCAGCGATGCGGCGGTGATAACTCCAACGGTAGTAGAGCCGGTAATCAGATTGCCAATGATGCCTATGACGAAGGGTAGCAATATTGTCGGCAGTCCATAGTCGGTGAACATCATGGCGATAAAATCAACCGCCGGTGTGCCGCGCAATATCGCACTGAGCGACCCGCCGAGTCCGGTAACCACCAGAATCATGGCAGAGGTTCGGAGTGCCGCTTCCACCCACTGGTCTTTGGCTTTCTCCCGCGCATCTTCGCTCTTAATATTTCGATAGGCTAGCCATACACCAACTGATAGGGCGATAACCGGCCAACCCAGGTAGGAGAAAATAGTTCGGAGTATATGGCCCTCATCGAATACCAGGCCAACAACACTCTGGGTGCCAATCAGCACTATGGGAATAACTATTGGCATGTAGGAGCTTAGGGTGCTGGGTAGTTCTTCTTCGCTGTGATCGAAATCGCTGCCATCGAATTCATCCGAGGCCTGGGTCTTAATGCGTGGGCCCGCAACATACACTCCCCAGGCCCAACAACTTAGGGAGCCAAACAGGCAGGCGATGCTACCAAAAATAATTGTTTTGCCAATGTCGGCACCAACCAGGGCAGCCGCCGCCAGTGGCCCCGGAGTAGGTGGCACGATCGCATGGGTTAATTGCAGGGCGCCGACCAAGCCGGTGGACATGACGGCGATACTCACCCCCATACTCTTGGCCGCTGAGTGCACTAGGGGATTAAGTATTACGTAGGCAACGTCTGAAAAAATGGCGACGCCAATGACAAAGCCGGTCAAGGTTAATGCCAGGGGCATTCGATTGGAGCCGATCAGATTCACCATAGATCGAGTGATAACCTGAATCGCACCGGTATGTTTGAGTGCCTCGGCGATGATCGAGCCAAGCACGATCACCACGCCGATAGAACCCAGCGTATTGCCGAAGCCGGATTCGAAGGCATCTATAAAATTATTCTGCTGCACGCCCGGCAGAATGCCGAACAGCAAGATGGGAATTAGCAGGGCGAAGAAGACATGCCACTTCCATTTGGCGATGAGAAAAAGCAGAAGGAAAATCACAACGGCGAAGCCGAGAAGAGAAACCGCTGGGCTCATACTGACTGCAGTAGATGGATCCATGAAAACTCCGGCACTTATTTCTTGGTATTATTATTTTGGCTGCGGTTCGAGTTTCGACACTTCAGTATGCCTCTAAGGCATCTGCAAGCGCTGTGCTTTACGCGGAACTTGCTAAAAAATCCAGAGCCGCATTCACGCCTCCCTTGTTGTGAGGAACGCCTGCAATGCTCAGGCCCATCTCGACGCCGCTTAGAGTTCCGGCCATCATCAATTCGTTGAAATCACCGATATGACCGATGCGAAAAACAGTCCCCTTTACCTTTCCCAGCCCCATCCCTAACGACATATTAAACTTTTCCAGGATGATGTTTCGAAGCGCATCCGCGTCATGGCCTTCTGGCATTAGCACGGCGGTGGTAGAGTTTGAGTATTCCTCAGGATTCACACAGAGATTTTCCAGCCCCCAACCGGCTACCGCTAACTGCGTAGCATGGGCCAGACGGCGGTGCCGCGCGAAGACATTGGCCATGCCCTCGTCTTGCAACATGGTGAGTGCTTCATCAAGACCATAGAGAATATTGGTACTTGGCGTGTAGGGAAAGTAACCCTGCTTATTGAGTTGTAGCATGGAGTCCCAGCTCCAATAGGAGTGGGGGAATGTAGAAGTCTTGCCGGCGGCCAGCGCTTTTTCACTAACCGCGTTAAAACATAAACCCGGGGGTAGCATTAAACCTTTCTGGGAGGCGCTGATCGTCACATCTATACCCCAGTCATCATGTCGCAACTCAGTACAGGCAAGAGAGGATACCGCATCCACCATATAGAGGGCGGGATGCCCGGCCGCGTCGATGGCCTTGCGAATTTTTGCGATGTCGCTGGTGGCACCACTGGAGGTTTCTGTATGCACCGCCAGCACAGCCTTAATCTGATGTGACTGATCATCTCTCAGTTGCTGTTCCACGGAGGCGGCATCGATACCCCGTCGCCAATCTCCCTCGACCCAGATCACCTCCAGGCCGAGCTTGTCCGCAACCTTCTTCCACAGGGTTGCGAAATGACCAGTCTCAAAGGCCAGAACCTTGTCTCCAGGGCAGAGCGTATTCAGCAGAGCTGATTCCCAGCCGCCGGTGCCTGAGGCTGGATAAATAATTATGGGAGATTCAGTATTGAACACTGACTTCAGCTTATCGAAGATTCTCAGGGTCAGCAGTGCAAACTCCGGACCTCGATGGTCGATAGTAGGCTGGGCGATAGCGCGCAGCACTCTATCGGGCACATTGGATGGGCCGGGTATTTGCAGGAAATGCCGGCCTGCTTGATGAGTGCTGTTCTCAGACATGTGCGTTTATCGTTCCTTGATTACCTACTCTGAATTTATTTATCTGCAGCGAGGGCAGTAGGCACCGTGACTAGAGCCAATACTATTCGACAATCAGTTAAAAATCATCAGAAGTGGCTGGCGAAAAATCGAGAGCCTCAAGGCTTGGTAGCCGTGGCATTTGAAATTCGTCTGTCACCGGCTGCTATCAGGAACGCGGTTTCCCGCTATCCACACGCTTGCTATGGTTTTCGAGTTCGCTATGTCGACCACCGGATTCGCGTCCAGTACGATTAGATCGCCCCATTTGCCGGGCTCCAATGTGCCGATATCTCCCATGCCCATGCAATCGGCAGCGACTCCGGTCGAGGCGCGTATAGCCTCAATGGGGCTCATGCCCGCATCCACCATCATCTGCATTTCCATGTGTTCGAAATAGCCCTGGAATCTTGCCGGTGGCCCTGTGTCTGTGCCCATGGCGATGCGCACACCGCCGTCATGCAATGCCTGAATGTTTTCCATCGCGACTTCCAGTGCGATCTTGTAGCCGGCAGCGGCGCGGCTGTTTCGCATACTGGTTTGCCGTTCCGGGCTTCTCAATTGTTCGAGAACTGCCGGATCTGCCTCTTTTAGAAAAAACGGGTCAGAGAAAAACGCTGGCTCGCTCTCGTAGACGAACGTCGATACCTCTCGGGTCAGGGTGGGGATGTAGCACACGCCCTTGTCATTGATGAGATCGATGAATTCATCATCCACCGGTAAGTCCCGCACGCTGTGGGCAATTAGATCGGTGCCTGAATTAAGAATGAACTTTGCATCGTCCAGATAGAATAGATGCGCGGCCACCGGCAGCCGTCGAATGTGGGCCTGATCGACGAGCGCAGCGAATATGTTTCTTGGTATTTTATCTGTGGTACCAAGATTGTCGTCCATCCTTACCTTGATGAAGTTCGCGCCCATATCAGCATTGCGATTCACCTCGGCGCGGATCGCCGCCTCGGAATCGCCAATCACCACGCTACCGGCAACATAGATTCTGGCGCGGTCCAGATCTTGGTCAAACTGCGCATTTCGCAGGGCGAAACCCTGCTCCTCATCGCCACCGAGGCTGTTCACCGTGGTGACCCCATAACGCGCGTAGAGGCCTAACTGCCGCAGCAGATTGTCAGTAGTGTAGTGGCCTTCTTCCAGGCCGAGGGTGCCACCCACATGGCCATGGGCATTGATAAGACCGGGTATAATGGTCTTGCCGGCTACGTCGATAATCTGTGCTCCGCTGGGAACTGTTACGGCGCTGCGCGGGCCGACGGTGCGAATCCGCCCATCGGTGATGACTACGACACCGTCTTCGATTGGCTCAGCCATGGTTCCATCGATAATACGTGCGCCGACAAAGGCGATGCTTCCCTCATTGGCGCTGGCCGTGCTGCTATACAGTGTCAGCAGACCGAGAACGGCGAGTAAGCCTGTTATTGTTTTTCTCATGATTTTCCCTCCTGGCTAGCATTGGAGAGGATTCCTCTGAAAAAAGCAATAGAGTGTGGGTGTTATCACCCGGTATGCCCAGCATCTAAGGAATATTAGGGATAGTCCTGTCTAATCTACTGTCGACTATAACCAGTCAGAGGCAAAGAGATAGCGGTTAGAATAGTTAGGTCTCAATGGCTGCAAAGCTGGATCAAATTACTTTGAACTCTTTTTTAATGACATTAATTCAGGTCAAAACAAGGTTACCGGCAACTAATACCCTGTTCAGAGTCTTCACCTGCCGAAATCAAGAGGTTGTCATGAAAGGATCAAAAATGTTGTTGGCCGCGTTGTTCTCGTTCTTACTCGCCTATGCTCAGGCTGGACTCGCTCAATCCCTGGTAGATGGCGGGTATCTGTCCGAAGGGGCCGATAACGGCACCGGCAAATGTACCCTCGCCATCACCAGCTTCAAGAAGGATCACAAGTACGGCGACGACACTTTCACTCTCGAGTCTTCCTGCGAAGGTGCCTGTGAGTGGACGGCAATTGGAGTCTCTAAAAATTACCTCATTACAGCAGGTCTCGTTACAAGCGGGGGACAGGCGGCGTTTGTTAAGCTGAGCTTTCCGTTCGGACCTGCCGGACAGAGAATGGAACTAGTTGCCTACGACGCGGATGGATCGATTCGCAACGAGGAAGCATTTTCAAAGTTGGGAAACTAGGAGCCTAAAACCAATAACAGGCAGTTGTGCAAGCTCTTCGATTTATTGTCCACGAAACAAATCCGCTACTCGGTCTGTTACGGCATTAGCCTCTCTTCGCCGTGCGCCGCGCAGCATGTTTGCCATGCCATAGTTTCCCTCGTGACAGGCGTACTCGTACAACTGAGCATCTACCTTGGTCAAAGGCAATATGGCGGTTAACTTGTCGGTGAAGGTAGACGGATCATCGATGGTGAATTCATAGTTGATGGTGCGCTCGTCAAGACGCGTAAAGCGCTCTGTGAGTACTTTGTTTTCGGAGGTGCCGAAACCGTCAAAGCTTTGTGTCAGTCCATTAAAATTTCGTGTGACCACAACTAAAGTATCTCCATCCCAATGACCGCGCGAATCCCCAGACCAGAGTCCAAGTTTCTCATCCAGGCCGGGGCGCTGCTCGATATAGACAATACGCGCGTCATGAACCATCTCGGCCAGTATCACCACATGATCTTTGTTTTGAATGATCTGCAAATTGTTGTTGTACACGCTGGGGGATAAGGGTGGGCCAGAGTTAAAGCCCACGATGCAGCGCTCCGACAGTCCTCGGTCTTCCGGGCCATCGCGACCTATGCCGCCAATCACAAATCTCACCGGGCGTTGTCCTGCAGTCTCTACCTCTCCGCCGGGTTGATTTTCTATTCCCAGCGCGAGCGGGGGAATGCGACCATTCGCGGGGTGGACGATAAGCGAGGTGCGCACACGGCCTTCGCCTCTGGCGTTCTCCATCCACATACTGTCGTTGTAGAAGGCTTCAACTCCAGTCGCCGATCGCCTTGGCGCATCCGCTGCTCCCAGGCTAAAGCGTTGTACCTTCGATGCGGCGATCTCATCGGCGCTCAGAAACTGCTGATCTCCGAAGTGTTCGGGACGCTGCAGAGGAACATTGGAGGAGAAATTCCATACGCCCTGCAGGTCGGGCAGTCCCCATTCGGTGAGGGGCACTTTATAATCGGCGGCAGCCAGTGCTGACTGGGCAGTCAGTAGGCAGAAGGATAACAGTAGAGTCAGCGTGCTATGTCTTCTCATGAGTTTTCCGAGGAATTCAGTGGAACTGGCTTAGTAGATAATGGCTCAAGCAAACCTGCTGTACAATTCTATTCGAGGCGTAAAAAGTTGAGGGCGGCAGCTCAATTTTTTGGATTTAGATCATCGAGTCTCAAGAGGATGTGGCCGGTTCTCTCATGCTTTATCTTGCACTCGCCTCGGCTCGCGCTTCCTCGGCCCTCGCGCCACGCAGGATGTTGAGCAGGCCATAGTTACCCTCGTGGCAGGCATATTCATAGAGCAGTCCGTCTACTTTGGTCAGCGGAATTATTCCCGTGATCTTATCCGTATAGGCTTGAGGGTCATCGACAGTAAATTCGTAGGCAATGGAGTCATCCCCTAGTCGTGTGAATCGCTCGATGAGAAACTTATCGTCGGATTTTCCGCCCGCACCAAACGACTGAGTCAGGCCATTAAAATTTCGCGATTCAACCACCAGGGTATCGCCGTCCCAGAAGCCACGAGAATCACCGGACCATAAGCCAATGTTTTCATATAGCGCATCGCGTCCATCCAGTGGCACGATGCGTGCGTCATGCACCATTTCAATCATGATGACCACATGGTCACGGCTCTGGACGATCTGTAGATTATTGTTGTAGAGGCTGGGACTAATTGGTGGTCCGGCATTGAATCCCACTATGCAGCGTTCGCCCAGTCCTCTGTCTTCCGGGCCATCGCTGCCAATACCTCCGCCGGTAAACCGCACCGGACGCTCGCCATCAATATCGGGATCGAGCCGCCCCTGAACGACGATTGCGCCTTCGGCGTATGGGGGCAGGCGCCCATTTCTTGGGTAGACGATAATTGAGGTGCGCGCAACGTCTCCGATTCCTCCTGTTTCAACCCAGAAGTCGTTGTAGGCCTCGTTCACTCCTCCATTGGGAATCGCTGCGTCTGAACCGTCGTCGCGGGCGGCTCTGCGCGAACGAATTTCGGCAATCTCTTCTTCGGTCATATACTCGCGATCACCGTATTGCGCAGGCCTTTGCATGGGTATGTCGGAAGAGAAATTCCATACGCCTTGCAGGTCCGGTTGATCCCACTCGGTTCTTGGCACTTGGTAATCTTCTGCTGACCATGCGTTACTCCACAGCAGGGAACTTGCAACTGCGGGTATTAGAAGTCGTAGGTTCATAGTTCGATTCCTGAAAGTGTCTTTCGTTGCCGGAAGGATAAACTCGTCAGTTAAAAACTACTCCTTCTAGCGGTCATTTGCTAGGGAATGTGAAAACGTAGTGACGAGAGCTGTTTAGGTAGCATGCCGTTTAGTAGGCAATGATGCTCATCAGGCTGATTAGAAAGATAGCTACTGGAGCCAGGTAGCGCATCACGAAAAGCCAACTTCGATAAGCCACACTATTCCCCATTCCCAATTCTTCCCTGGTTGCCTCTTCAGACATCACCCAGCCAACGAACAGAGTAATAAAGAATGCACTGAAGAGGATAAGGTTGTTCACCACGAAGAAATCGATGATGCGGAAGATGGTCGCTCCCTCGAGGGCATCGATAAACCCTAGCGGCGTGAAGTCCGCCCAGATATTGTGTGAGAACACCGAGCCGAGGCCGATCAGCCATGCCAGGCCTCCGGCGAGCAGGGTCATGTGCAGGCGCTTGGCTCCTTCGCGTTCGATCAGGCGTGAGACCACGGACTCCATCATGGAAATGGACGTGCTGATCGCGGCGAACAAAACCAATAGCAGAAACAGTGTGCCGATGATGATGCCGCCGGGCATCTGACCAAAGGCGACGGGCAGGGTGACGAAAAGTAAGCCAGGTCCGGAAGCCGGTTCCAGTGAGTAGGCGAACACGATAGGAAAGATAGCCATGCCCGCCAGCATGTCCACCGAGACATTGGCTCCGGCGATGGAAAGGGCAGCCTTGGGTATAGACGCTTCCCTATCCAGGTATGCGCCGTAGGCGATGATGCCTCCGCCACCAACACTGAGAGAGAAGAAGGCCTGCCCCAGCGCCAGTAAGATCACGTTGGAGTCCACCTTGGAGAAATCGGGCCTGAACATGAAGGTGAAGGCTTCGGTGAAATTTCCATTCAGCGCGGCGTAGACGACCAGTATCAGCAAGGAAACAAACAGTGCGGGCATCATGACCTTCACGGTCTTCTCTACGCCCCCCTGAATTCCTCGGCTGACGATAAACATAGTTATCACCATAAACACAGCGTGCCAAAAGGTCATGCCAAATACATTGGCCTGCACCTCGACGAAAAGCTGATTGGATTGCTCGCCGCTAATACCCTCGAAGGCGCCGGATAATGACATGGGGATATAGGCCAGCACCCAGCCGGCCACGACGCTAAAGAACGTCAGGGCGAGAAAGGCCACCAGGATGGCAATCCAGCCCAGATACTTCCAGTTAGGACTCTTGCCCTCCGCTACCGCCAGAGCCTGGGTGCTTCCGGCAGGGCTCTTGCCGCCGCGGCGACCGATGACGATCATCGCCATTACACAGGGAATGCCGAAGAAAACGATGAATAGAAAGTAGAAGAAGATAAAAGCGCCGCCGCCATTTTCTCCGGCCATGAATGTGAAGCGCCAGATATTTCCCAGGCCTACGGCGCTGCCCATGGCGGCGAGGATGAACCCCCAGCGTGAGGCAAATTCTACTTTCTTATTATTCAATGGCTGCTCTTTATCGCTTCATATTATTATTATTGTTATGTTTATCTATCTTTCGAATGCGGGCGCCTCGAAGCAAAGCGCTAGAGCCCGAACACCTTCTCGGCAGTGCGGTGACGAATGGCACTACACTGATCAATCGGCAGCAGCGCGGTGTTCTCCTTCGCGCCGATGGTATCGAACACCTGGTGCGGCCAGTCGGTGCCAAACATTACCTGATCGCGACCTACTATGGAGATAAGATACTGCAGCGCACGGGCATCGTAGGTAATGCAGTCATAGTAGATGTGACGTAGATAATCCGTAGGCTTCTGTTTCATCTTGCGGCGCTGTTCCAGTTCCACCTCATCGCCCTTCTCGAACCGTCCTACCAGATAGGGCAGGGCAGCCCCGCCGTGGGAGGCGATGAGCTTGAGATTGGGATATTTGTCGAAGAAGCCGTCGAAGATCATGCGAGTGACAGCCAGCGTAGTATCGAACATAAAGCCCACGGACCAGCTAAGGTCGAACTCCCCCATGTCCATCTGCGAGGCACCCGGTGGGTCACTAGGATGCAGCAGCACCGGCAGGCCGCGTCTATCGATCTCTTTCCAGATAGGTGCGAAGAAGTCATCGGTGAGACTCTTCCCAGCCACGTTGGCCAGCACCATTACGCCACTGGCGCCATTGTCACAGGAGCGCTTCAGTTCTGCTAAGGCCTTATCGGGATATTCCCAGGGTAAGGATGTAAACCAGCGAATCCTGTCGGGGTAGGTGCTCTGCGCCTCGGCCATCGTATCGTTGGATTCCTCTGCGGCCATGCAGCTAACCTCTTCGGTTCCCCAATACACATTAGGACAGGTGAGCGAGACGATGGAGACGTCGATGCCCGTGGCATCCATCTGTTTGATGCGCAAGTCATAGTCGAAGTGACCGGGCTGTGGAAAGGCTACAGGCGTCTCACCACGGAATATTTCCTCGTGTCCGTCGGGACGAACCTTGAGGCCATACTCGCCTCCCTGCTCACGCAGTATCTCCAACCAGCGGCGCGTGTAGGCATGGGTGTGGACGTCGATTATGGGCATGGCTTAAGCTCCTTAGTAGATGAGGGTCTGACTATACAAAATAACGAAGTGTACAAACAGGGGGCAGACCGAAGCTACTTTACAGCTTCATGCAGACAAAACAGAGCGTTGGCTGGCGAGCAGGGTAAAAACCAGGCTGGGCGCGGGACCTTCGTCCGCGCTCAGCTGTCTGGTTGTTACTCTCCTGTGTAGACAAATCTCTTAACAGCAAGAGATCATGGCTTCGTTACGAGTTTCTGTACGCGCCAGTTAATCAGCTCGGCTACCCAGATTTCATCTTCGGAGGGACAGGCGATGCCGTGGATCCAGCCGAACTCGCCCAGATTGCGCCCAGGCTGACCGTAGACACCGAGTACTTCTCCCTGCAGGGACACTTTGTAGACCCGGCTTGGGTACAGGTCACCGATAAACAACACGGGGTTAGGCCCCGGTGTCATGCACAGCGCATCGGGTGCGCCGGGAGACTGTGAACCGGTGGTGCCGTTGGGGTTTTCTCTGCCGTAGGTAATCTTGCCGCGGGAGGTGTCTACCGGCACATCCACCGTAAACTCTCGAATGTAGTTGCCATCCTTATCGAATACCTGAATGCGGCGGTTGCCTCGGTCTGCAACATAGATTTCATCGGCCGGAGACACGGCAATGCCATGAGGCGTATCAAACTGGCCAGGACCTGTGCCTAGAGAACCCCAGCTGGCTACCCACTCGCCTCGAGCATTGACCTTGCCGACACGGGAGTTGATGTAGCCATCGCTGAAGTAGGAACTGCCTTCGGAATCCCAGGCCACATCGGTGGGCTGATTGAACACATTGTCTCTATGGACTGGCAATGGGTTGCGTGGATTAATGCCTTCGGGTACCTCGATAGCCACGCCCATGCGTTCGAACATGCGTGCCATCTGAGTTTCCCAGTCTGGTGGAACCTGTATATGAGAGGCCTCAGCCTTGCGACCGAAAACTCTGTCCACGTGGCCCTCGGGCGTGAAGCGCAGAATCATATTCGAACCTTTGTCCACCACCCAGATATTGTCATCGGGATCGATACGCACCGCATGGGCATAGGACCAGGCATTCAGGTTCTTGCCGATCTCACGAACGTAGTTACCCTCGGCGTCGAATTCCAGAAGCTGTGCGGCGGTTGCCATATAGGCCGGCCCATGGGCGCTGCCGCCGCGAGAGAAGATGAACACATGGCCATGGGAGTTAACTGCCACGCCAGCAATCTCGCCGAAGTGGATATCGGCTGGGAGTTTCAAGGGATTGGGAACAGATTCAAAGGGAAGCTCAGGTACATTTTGTGCGAACGTTGGGCTGATCAACAGGCCCAGCAACGCGGCTGTCACTAGTGCGCGTTTCATAATCACTACCTCTTATGGGAGTTCTATGGAGCAGCCTGGATAGGCTACTTAATCGTTATGGGAGCATCGACTGTATGCGACAATTGACCAAATAGGTAGAGAATTACACACGACGCCAGAATTGGGGTTCTTCAACTCTTTTCACGCGGGGTATTGAACGTGTGTAGCTGACCCCTTTGAGATGCCCATAAAAAAAGGCCCCGATAAAATGTTTATCGGGGCCTTCGAAAACAAGGACATCAACTTACTTCTTGGATTTCGCTTCCTGTCTTTCTCTTTCAGCTTCTACAACGGCTTCAGAGACTGAGCGCGGACATTGCATGTAATGAGAAAACTCCATGGAGAACTGACCGCGACCGGAGGTCATTGTTCGCAGCGTGCCAATGTAGCCAAACATTTCTGCAAGAGGCACATCGGCTTTTATACGAATACCTGTGACGCCAGTGTCCTGATCTTTGATCATGCCGCGACGACGGTTTAAATCGCCAATTACATCGCCCATGTGATCTTCCGGCGTGAACACATCGACCTTCATGATCGGCTCGATAAGCTCGGGTCCGGCTTTAGGCATTGTCTGGCGGTAAGCGCCTCTTGCAGCAAGCTCGAAGGCTACAGCTGATGAATCCACTGCATGGAAGCCACCGTCAAACAGTTCGATCTCTACGTCCAGTACCGGGAAGCCCGCAATAGGGCCGCTCTCCATCATGCCTTTGAAACCTTTTTCAATGGCAGGGAAGAATTCTTTCGGTACGTTTCCGCCTACAACACTCGAAGTAAATACATAGCCGGTTCCGGCTTCACCGGGCTTAATACGGTAATCGATCTTACCGAACTGACCTGAACCACCCGACTGCTTCTTGTGGGTGTAGCTATCTTCAATTTCCTGGGTAATTGTTTCACGGTAGGCTACCTGCGGTGCGCCAACATCCAGATCAACACCGTAAGTACGATTCAAAATATCGACTTTAATATCAAGGTGTAGCTCGCCCATTCCTTTAAGAATGGTTTCGCCGGAGTCTTCGTCTGTCTCAACTCGAAAAGAAGGATCTTCCGCTACCATTTTGCCAATCGCAACGCCCAACTTGTCCATGCTGCTCTTGTCTTTTGGCGATACCGCAATGGATATAACCGGTTCTGGGAAAACCATGGGTTCCAGAGTACAGGGGTGATCGGTGCTACATAGGGTGTGACCTGTCTGCACATTTTTCATGCCAACGATGGCAAAAATGTCACCGGCTTGCACTCTATCAATTTCATTGCGGTCATCGGCATGCATTTCTACCATACGGCCAATGCGCTCGGTCTTACCTGTAAATGCATTTAGGATGGTATCGCCTTTTTTAAGCACACCGGAATACACCCTAACAAAAGTCAGGGCGCCAAAGCGGTCTTCCATGATCTTGAACGCTAGTGCGCGGAATGGTTCAGTCTCAGAAACCACGGCAACTTCACCATTGGGTTCGCCTTCCTCATTCATTAAAGGCTGAGGCTCAACCTCAGTTGGATTGGGTAGGTAATCAACAACTGCGTCCAATACCAATTGAATACCTTTGTCTTTAAATGCAGATCCACAATAAGTAGGGAAGAAGTCCAGGGCGATAGTACCCTTGCGGATACAGCGCTTGATGTCATCGATCGACGGCTCGTTGCCCTCGAGATAGGACTCCATCACGTCATCGTCTTGCTCAACAGCCATTTCGATTAATTTTTCGCGGTATTCCTCTACCAGATCAACCATATCTTCCGGCACATCGCCAATTTCGAATTTCTCTGGGTTGCCTGGATCAGGCCAAATATGTGATTTGCGTGTGAGAAGGTCGACGATACCTATGAAATCGTCTTCGGTGCCGATGGGTAAAACCATGACCAAGGGGATGGCACCGAGAATTTTCTCGACCTGACCAACAACTTTGAGGAAATCCGCGCCTACGCGATCCAGCTTGTTAACGAAGATAATGCGTGATACTTCAGAATCGTTGGCATAGCGCCAGTTAGTCTCTGACTGGGGCTCAACACCGCCAGAGCCACAGAAAACGCCAACGCCACCATCCAGCACTTTAAGTGAGCGATACACCTCAACAGTGAAATCAACGTGACCCGGGGTGTCGATAACATTCAGACGGTGATCTTTCCAGAAACAGGTGGTCGCCGCAGACTGAATAGTGATGCCGCGCTCTTTCTCCTGATCCATGAAATCCGTCGTTGCCGCACCATCATGCACTTCTCCGGTTTTATGGATTTTACCGGTAAGCTTAAGAATGCGCTCTGTGGTCGTGGTTTTTCCGGCATCAACGTGGGCGAAAATACCTATGTTTCTATACAGTGATAAATCAGTCATTGTGCTGCTCGAAGGTTAGTTGGTTAGTTTGCTGGTTAGTTAGGTGAAAAACGGTGCGGCATGATACTACTGACCGGCGATAGCTACAACTTATCCACTTCGTGGGCCAAAATCTGGCTATATGGCATGAGGTTCGCAGGCTTGGCTATTTACCAAGGTTGGCCAGACGCATGTAACGGGACTGTTACTACCTCATAGGTCGAGGTTTAGAGCGCAGCACTAGCTTCGGGGGCGATGCGGACAAGAAGGGCTTTTTGCGAAGATTCGGTGAATACGTCGGCAGATGTGAGGCTCAGTGTCTGGTTTGGGCAATAATGCCTATTTACTTCCATATCCTGCCTAGGTAAATCTGCCTCAATATTTCTACCTTGTAAGCGTAAATTTCCTTACATTGGATTCTGCTACTTCCGCCGCATAGATATTGCCTTGCTCATCGACAGTGGCACCCTCTGCGTGACTGGTAGTGCCCCGAGGGCTGGTATTGGGGTCGGGAATTAGCATGGTGACGAAGCCGTCTCGCGCGCTACCAATATAGATACCCCGTTGCCAGCCAGGGTTTCTCAAGTCTCCGGTATTGGACTCAGAGTCGGCGGCATAGAGCATGTCATTCTCATCGATATAGACATCGCTAGGTCTGCCAAATTGGGTCCAGGTTGAGAGGTGATTACCCTGTTGGTCAAAAATTTGAATACGGCTATTGGCGCGATCCGCGACAAATAGTCGGCCCTGGGAGTCCATAGCCAGGGCATGGGGTACACGAAACTCCCCTGCCTCGGCGCCAACCGAGCCCCATTCCATAATGTACTCGCCTTCGTTGTTAAATTTTACAATGCGGTTGTCCGTAGAAGGATTGTGACCATCCGCGACAAAGATATCGCCGTTTGGTGCGACCAACACGTCATTAGGCGCATTAAAGTAATAGTGCCCACTGCCACGGACT
The DNA here is from genome assembly GCA_963976555.1 of uncultured Gammaproteobacteria bacterium. Lineage (GTDB taxonomy): Bacteria > Pseudomonadota > Gammaproteobacteria > Pseudomonadales > Pseudohongiellaceae > UBA9145. The sequence goes on along the minus strand of CAXBLN010000005.1, from coordinate 16,717 downwards.
CCTGCAATGCCGAGGCTCATCAGTCGCTCACCCTGGGGGCTGAACTTGTGTACCTGGTTGCCTTTTCTGCCTTCACGGTCGGTGGCCGCATCGGTAACCCATAGGTTGTCGTCATGGTCTACAAACATGCCATGTGGCCAGATAAACATACCTGCGCCAAAACTGCGGAGAATATTGCCATCGGCGTCCAGAAGCATGATGGGATCTATATCCGTTCGATCTTCGCAGCTGCCCGGGCCACGATTGCCCCCACAGCGATCGGCTACCCAAATATTGCCATTGCCGGCATAGTGAATAGCACTGGCGGCGCCCCAGCTTCGACCTTCGGATAGATTGCCAAAGACACCTTCTCCGCGAAGATACGGGTTCGGCAAACTACCATTCGTCTGGGCGAGGCTGCATGCGGCGAGGATTGGCAGTAACAGGAGTAGGGGAATTGATTTTTTATTGTTCATTGATTGTTCCAAACGGATCGAAGAGTCAGGGTAGTTTGATACAGATTAAGGTCTCTTCGAAGAAAACGCAAAAGCTCATACACTGCTGTATATTTACTTTCGTAGCTAATTCCATTTTTAGAAGGAGCGAATATGAATCTCCAGCAAATAGAAGCAAAACTCAACGAGAAACTTTCGCAACTTGAAGAGCGGCTTGTGAGTGTCAACAAAGATATGGGCAAAACTCTTTCTGCAGACTTCGCCGAGCAGGCCGTGGAGCGCGAGAACGACGAGGTGCTCGAAGCCATCGGTCAGGAAACCGAATCAAGCATTCAAGATATACGCTCTGCTTTAGCAAGAATAAGCGAAGGGACATACGGGAACTGCTCCAGTTGCGGTGAGGCAATTAACCCTGAGCGCCTGGAGGCATTGCCTGAAGCTGTGCTTTGTTTGTCATGTGCTGCTGAATAAGATGAATCGCAGGATGTGTTCATTCTAATGCGGCAAATCAAACTGGGCAGGGGGTCGTGAAACAAGATCAGGATCACAAAGGCATTTCGCATAGCCAACAATAGGGAATAATAATCTGGCTCTAGTCAATTTCAATCGCCAGGTTCATGATCATTCCACCTGCTCTGTCGTCCACGCCAAGAATAGCGGGCCGATCAAGATAGGCTTCGAGGGTTGGCATCTTTCCGGTGCTGGTGCAGACATCAATGAATTCTCCACTAAAGCTGGTCCGCACCAACACGGCGCGCCAGATGGCATCCAATACAGGTCGATAAGTTGTTTCATCCAACCATCCTCTGTCCAGTCCGCGCTTGATGGCAATGCCGATCATTGCGGTTGATGAGAGTTCGGGGAATGAACCTCTATAGTCTAGGACCTGATGCCAGAGGCCGTCGGAGTTTTGATAGCCTATTAGTGTCAGTAGATGTTCCTGATAAGAGTTCAGCAAGCCCGGATACGCCGGATGCTCGGTTGGGAAATCTGAGAGAACAAAAGCCAGCCCCAAAGCTGGAAACGCATTTCCCCGACTCCAGGCAACATCCGCCAGTGGGGTATGACGGTAGAGGCCGTCTTCTCTGAGTAACAGGTTCTGCATGAAGCTGACGTGACGCGCAGCCATGTCGAAGTACCTGTCCTCTCCAGTGAAGAGACCGGCATGAACCAGCAATGGCGGCGCCATGAAAACCGAGTCGCTCATCTCATTATGAAAGGGCATGGATTCCAACATGGCTCCGTTCTCGTCAAAACCGAGGTTCGCTGCCTGGACCACCAGGTCTATAGCTCGCGAGTCTCCGCTTAAACGACCGAATTCGGCGAACGCAAGCTGGCCGGCCATTAAGGATGCATTGCTAACGACGACTTCGCCGGCAGACAAATAGTTCTCTAACTGTTCTTCTACGGCAGGAACCTGTCCCAGACGAAGGCGTCCGATCAGTCCCATGCCTGGCACATAAGCGGGAGTTGAAAAGTCGTGTCCGTAAATTTGCGCCAATTGTTCAGCAAGCTCTCTCGGCGATCTGGCCAGGCGGCGTTCCACCTCAATGCGGGCAGGAGAATAGGCAAGGTCTGAAAATTCTGTCAATTGACCGCTTATGGAGGACATGTCGGAATAGCTTTGAACCTCAATGGAGCCAAAGCCTGCTACAGCTAGAGTTGAAACAGCCTCAGAAAATCGTGCAGCGTCATCGCCCACAATAACGATAAGGTCTGGCCCGTGCACACCGGTCCATCGCCACAAGGCGTGAGAGACGGGGTTCTCCCCATAGGCTTGACCTTCAGGGGGAAATGTTAAAATTTCTTCGCCGGGGTTGGCTATGGGTATAGCCAGTAGATTGACGTCACGGGTTGCGAGGTCCCGTTCACCATATTGATCGACGAAGGATTGTAGCTGTTGAGATGCAGGGGAAGGTCCATCCAGACCGGCTATGACGAGAACCCTGGGTGCCGATTCTGAACTGGCCGTAATGCTGAAAGCGCGGATGAGCTCTCGCTCTGAGGTCAGACCGACATCGTGCGAGGAAACCTGCGCCGTGGATTTAGCCGTGACAAGAAGAAGCGCGGCAAGTACAAGGGTGTGGGCGGTCCGATTCATGTGAAAAGTTTGTCGCTTATCAATTGTTAAACGTAGCCTCTTTTATAGTGCCTGAGACAGTTTTTAATTCCAGTTGGAGCTAACTTCGATCTCTGCCTTTGCGCTCTCAGAAAGGCCAGCGAAAAAAATGAATATTGATTACTAATGCTTTTTCCAGATTGCTGTCCACACTTTGACAATACCTCTTCGTTATTTGGAGAAGAGTTCAGGCGGCAGTGGATAGTCAGTACAAATTGCCTCGTAAGTCTGGCTCGGAAATAGGGAAGCCCACTCTTCAATGCTGAGATTGCGGCCGGCCTTTTCGCACGCTTGTGCGATCATGTCTAACGGATCGAGAGGCTGGAAACGCCAGTAGCGTGATCCGTCAACGACATTCTCCACTAGAACACGGCTCCCATCGGGCGCTATCCAAACTATAGAGCCTGCAAGCCGAATAACCCCAGCCGAAGAATCTTCAAGGGGAACCAGGAGATTTCCAAATGCTAGCCAGTCGCCCCCGTTCGTAAATTCAGACGAGGGACATTCAATCCATTCGGACAAAGTAGCGTATGCAGCGAATCTATCGGGTTCCAATACGAGCGCGGTGGACAGAGGGTCCTCGTCCCTCAGATCGATGAGCCTGGCTGTATCTCCGCTACTGCATGCTTCAGGACCTCGAAAGCTATATTGCAACAATAGCCAACGACTATCGGCACTGAACAGGCCGACGGAGGGATAGCTGCCGGCTCCAGCTTCAGGCCACTCGCTTACCAGTACAAGATTGTCGTCAGTGGCGATGTCCTGGTTTGTTTGACTGTGGCGGTACAATCCCCGCGAGCTCAAGAACCAATTCCCATCCGTACTTGCAGCCCAGTAGGGAGAGCCAGTTTCCAAGTCTGTGCTGGGTGCAAGTTGAGAACTGGGCAGGGCCTCATCGAAGGCTGGGGCTGCAAATTCCTGCAACTGCCAGTGGAAAGCGGATTGCTGGTTCTTTATAGAGAGCCGACCCTGAGATGAAATTGTAATGGCGGGATCGTAGTGAACTTGTAGAGCTTCATAACCTGGCAATCTGGAAAGTCGTGACGTGGGTCTGCGTACTACTGCGCGGAGCTGATCGGACAAAGCAGAAAGAGGCAATTCCCGGGCTGAGCCAACGTCATGGATCTGAACGTAACCTGCATCCAGGCGCTGCCAGATTGTCCAGTTTCCGGAGCCGCCCTGTACAAGCAGCCATTTTCCATCGCTGGACGCTACCAGATTGCGTACAAAGTCTACTCCCAACTCCACTTTAGGTTGCAGCCACTCGCTGCCGTCATGTATCGCTAAGCGGCCGCCGGTAGCAATAAGCAGCAAGCCGGACTCAGGCAACCAAGCGCTCGCAGTGATGGGCTCTACGTTACTGGGAATGTTTGCGAGCAACGGCAGATTTACAAGGCGATGGCCCCGAAGTCCCAATACCATTAGCCAGTTTTCATTCCTCGTCATGAACAGCATGTCGCTGTCACCGGTAATTTCTACATTAGGCGCGCTTACCGGCAAGCTTGGATAGATCGAGGGCTGCCCGTTATGCAAATGTGTCAGCCAGAGATTTTCGTCTTCGCGCTGGACGAGGCGCCAATCGCTACTCGCGGATATCACCTCATCTGGACTGTCCTGTGGCAACTGTTCTCCACGTGCCTGGAACGTACGATCAAATAATTTCCAGTCATATTGAGAGAGTCGGCCGTTTGCCAAATCTACGTCCCTCTCAAATTCAATTTTACCAGACCTGAGTGCTTCGCGAGAAACCAATGGAAGCAAGAGACCGGTTTGACCAGGATTTGGATCTAACAAGTCCCACAGTCGTGACTCGGTACTACCAAAGTTTCCAGTGATCAGCCAACGTCCAGATGGTTCATCTGCGGCCCAGGGTGTGACTGAAGTTTGCCTGGGAACCATGGCTTGCCAACCAGCGAGACCGATGCCCGGCAAGGTAGGTATGATCTGCTGGATCAAGGTTTCAGCTCTGGGTGAGCGTGTTCCCGCCTTATCGCGTTGTGCAATTGTCAGCGCCTTACTGGCAAGAATCAGAGATTTCACTGACTGTCCCTGATTGAAGGCGGCGTCGGCGGCGAGTGTCACTAACCTTGACTCGGATTCCAAGCGGGCACTGATCGCTGTGCCGCGCTGCACCCAGGCGACTATAGACAGTCCGGCAAGGGCGACTGCTACGGAGCAAGCTATGGCTGTAGTAGTCCTGAGTTGTCGCAGTCGTCTTGCCTTGTCTCTCTGCTCTATAGCATCACGCGTAACATCAAACAGAATTGCCAGCAATGTGTACCACTGCGCCTCGAACGGTGGCTTGTTTAGTTTGGTCGGCTGTTCTGCATAACCACGGTAGTCGATAGCTAACGGCATTGTCGCCGTCAGATAGAGTGATTCAGGGAAGGCTTTTTGGTCCTCCGATGACGCTTCGTTGTTCACAAGCCCGTCGAGTAGCACAGGAATTATGGGACGATTTCCCCCTGATTGTTCGACGAAACGGCGAATTTCATCTTCTACATAGGGTGACTTTCTCGCATCGGGTGAGCAGAGAAGGATCATGCAGCGGGACTGGTCGAGCTGTTTATTGATTGCGGTGTAGTAGTCAGTGCCGGTCATGTCGCCTTCATAGCGAAAAGCCCGCAGCTTCCGCTGATCCAGATTCAAAGCCTTTGGCGCTGTATAGTGCTCCAGGCGCGATTCCAGTTCGCTGGCGAAGGCAGCGTTTGCGCTGCTATAGCTAATGAATGCGTCGTTGAGGTAATTCATTTAGGCATCCGGTGGGACCAGATCGGAATGGCAATTAAAGGGGACGGAGGCATTTATTTCTAACCAAATTCAACGTTGAGCAAAAGTATAAAAAATAAATGCCTCCGTCCCCTTTAATCCTTCCGTCCCTTAATCTTTTAATAAATCTGTCCCCTTTTTTATGTCGTGTTCGTCTGCAGAGGCTTGTGCGACTGCGGCCTGCCGCTGGCGGCGTTGACAATCATGTCGGCGGTTACCGGCACGCGATTGAAGGTATGTCCGCCGAGTGCGTCGGAGATAGCGCAGAGTAATGCAGCCGCGGCACAGCCGAGAATGGGTTCACCGATGCCCTTGGCACCAACCGGATTCTCCGGGTCGGCCTTGTCGATGGCGGCCCAGCTCATGTCGGTCGCCGCATCGAGATAGGTCGGCGGCTTGGCCTGATATAGGCCGGTATTAGCCGGTAGTCCGTTCTGTGGGTCGTAGGCATGGCGTTCGAAACCGGCCATACCAAAACCCATGAAGGCGGCACTCTTGATCTGATTTCCCAGACCTAACGGGTGTAATACGGTACCGCAGTCGGCGACGCCGACGTAATTGAGAATGTCGTATTTGCCCGTTTCCGTGTCCAGCGCAATCTGCACAAAGCCTGCCGCCAGTGCTGGCACTGTCCCATCTTTCTCCAGATTGTCCTTTGCCACGCCTATCAGTCCGCTGCCCGCCAGCGCTGCTACTGAATTGCGTGTCATCGAGTTAATATCTTCCGGTGCAATCTGGCCGCTGTACTTGCCGCCTATCTCGATGGCGCGTGTTGCTGCCGCTGCGTAGCTAATAGATATCGAGGGGTCGCTCTTAAGAAAGACTCTTTCATCACCGATGTCGTAATCGGCCGGTGAGCCGCCCAGATCTAGCGCGGCAATCTCCAGCAATTTTTCCAGCGCATCGATGGCGGCAACGTAATTGGTGCGGGTCATGGTGAAAGAGGTATTGCTGCCAAACTGCCCGAGATTCCAGGGTAAATGCCGGCGGCTGTCTCCGCGCTCGACGACACAGTTCTCCCAGTTACACTTTAGAATCTCGGCAGCCACCCGAGAGGTCGCGGTGTGGGAATAGGTGCCGAGATTGCCGACTCCGGTATGAATATGCAGCTTGCCCTCGGGCGAGATTCGAACCAGCCCATCGAAGCCATTGCTTCCGGCAGAATGGTAGGCCTGGCCGACGCCGACACCGATGATCTTCTTGCCGATGCGCTGTCCGCTTAGCCTGCGTTTTTCATCCCAGCCAAATTGTTCCGCGCCCTTTGCCAAAGCCTCCGGCAGGTGCGCACTGGTGAGTGAACTCTGTCTGCTGCCGTAATGGTCGTCGCTCTCCGGCGCGTTGATGCTACGAATCGCCAGGCGATCGATGCCCAACTCCCGTGCCGCCTTGTCGAGTAGGGGTTCGATCGCGGCGTGAATCTGGTTCTGCCCGGGACCGCGCTGCGGACCCTTGAACGGGGTATTGGTGAAGACGGGTATTCCCCTGAAGCGCATGGCCAGCGGTTGATAGACCAGAGAGACGGCGTCTCCGGCAGACAGCCAGTCGGAGAAACCTGCGTTGGCACCATTGTCCTGAACGATATACAGATCGGCGGCGGTGATGCGGCCGTCTTCCCTAAAGCCCATTTTTATGTGCCCCTGAAAACCGTGCCGCGCCGAACCGATGTAATACTCCTCTTCACGACTAATGCGCAGCATCACCGGCCGACCGGTCAGCCGTGACATGTGTGCAGGAATAGACATGCTCGGATAGGGCCCACCCTTGGAGCCGAAACCGCCGCCACAGAACTCGGCGACGAACACCAGGTCTTCCGGTGCGATACCTATATAGGCAGCGAGGCCCGGCACCGGAAAACTCTGGCTCTGGCTTGAGCCATAGACGAAGCACTTGCCGTTTTCCCAATAGGAAAGAACCGAGCGCGGTTCCATAGACAGATGGGAGTGACTGGCGGTGACAAAGCTCTCATCGATGACGTAGGCCGCCTCAGCAAACCCTGATTCCAGATCTCCCACGCTCCACTCCACGGCAGACTCTCCCTGAGGCAGAGTGTTCTCGCCAGCCGCGGCAAATTCTGCGGCGCTCCACTTGATGGAACGTATGCCTTCTCTTATAGACGAGTTGCCCACATTTCCCTGTGTGCGAGCATCGGGCCCGTCGGGGCGAAGGCTGCTAAGTGGGTCTACGGTAAAAGGCAGGGGTTCGAACTCAAAGTTGATAGCAGCGATGGCATCTTCGGCGGTTTTCTCATCAACAGCCGCAACCGCCAGAATAGGATCTCCCACGTAGGCAGGCTCATTGGTCAGAATATGATTGGCAACGCCTTCGGTGCTGGGTACGTCGTCGGCAGTCAGTACCGCAACGACGCCAGGGATTCGCAGCGCCGCACTGGTATCGATGCGCCGAATCCGCGCGTGGGGAACCGGGCTAGTGAGCAGGCGCGCATAGAGCATGCCTTCAGCCTTGAAATCCTCAGCATACTTGGCTTTGCCCGTTACCTTGCCGTGTACATCCGGTGGCGTAAAATTCTTACCGATAAGTGAATAGGCCATGGTCGTTCCGCCTTATTGTCAGTGAGATTACGATTCATACTAAAGGGTATATCGGACACAGACCACGTTTTTCTATTTGAGTGGACTCTAACTCCCTTGAGTCTGCTCAATCGCGGTCTGGACAGATATTTTGCTCATTCGTTCGCAGCATCCTGCTCCAGTCGGCGTTCGCCGGCGAGAATGCCCGGTAGGGCATGATTGCCTTCATGACATGAGTATTCATACATGCCCTCCGAAGGGCGCATGGGCATTTCGCCTGTCCAGGGCTGGGTATAGAGGTCTGGATCATCGATGGTGAAGGAATACAGAATTGTCTCGTCGCCAACCCTGCGGAAGCGTTCGGTGACAACGGTATTGACCGAGGGGCTGACTCCAAAGCCGTTGGCGATCTCCCAATGGTTAAAATTTTTCGTGACTACAACCAGCGTGTCATCTTCATAATAGCCAACAGAATCTCCCAGCCACTTGTTATAGGGCAGGTCGCGGTGCTCCTGATCGATCTTGACGATGCGCGCATCGTGCACCATCTCCACTACCAGCACGACATGATCGGGGCTCTGCACGATCTGCATATTGTTGTTATACACGCTGCTCAGAAAAGGCGTGCTCGAGGAAAACGCCTTCAGGCAGCGATCCGACAAGGCTCTGCCTTCGGGGCCGTCGCTGCGACCCAGCGATGGGGGAAATTCATACACAGTCTTCGCCAATTTTCGCCGAGTGGCAGAGGCCTGTTCCTTAAACGGTATCTTGCCATTTACAGGATCTACAATGATGGAGGTTCGATACTTGCCATCGATGAGCGCCAGCGTATCGCCGATGCTAAAGTAGGCAGGGTCGTATCCGCCTACGTTGGTTTCATCGTCCCGTCTATTGGTACCAAAGTTCTGATAGTCATCGAGAACCTGATCCGTCGGTTCCAGCGTGCTCATCATGGTGGCTTCGTCAATTTCCAGTCCAGCGCCTTCATACTGATCTGGTCGTTGCAGACCGGTGCGGGTTTCATAGGTCCACACGCCCTGTAAGTCCGGTGCGCCAAAGCTCAAGCGTGGTGGGGTATAGTCGGCCACTTGTGCTGTAGCGAGCGAATTTAGTGAAATTAGCAGCAAGCCCAGAAGTGTTGGGGCCTTTAAATTCTTGAAGCTACACATGTCATTCTCCTGGCGGTGCGGATAGTCATTTTGCGAATAGATGGATTCGATTCTACGGCCATTGTGGGTGGTAATCAAAAGAGGGTGAGGGTGAGCAATTCTCCAGGGGCGAATTGGGCAGGCTTTAGTGGGTGCAGCTTGATCGCAGAGTTAATGTTCCGCTCGTCACACCAGCCTGTTCAATCGTGCTCTGCCCCCGATAACTAAAGATCGGTGATATGTGTTTTGGCGATACTCCTCGTTGCTTCGTCAGATACGCCAACGCTACTGGCAAAATCTTTCCACCTGGCAACGGCTCCCTTAACTTCTTCAACAATTTCTTGCACACGAGATTTTTTGATCGCGATATTGTCCGCACATTTTCTGAAATCTGCCAAAGTAAAGCCTTCACGTTTTCCGTTAAGAGTCATCTGATGGGTGCCGGTCCACACCCCTGAAGGATTGTAGCTGTAAGTCATATCGTAAGCGGGGGATAGAGACCACTTACCCGCCTTATCCATCAGGAAGGCTATGTTCTTGACGTGATCATCCTGATTCCTGGCGATTATGTTGAATGTCATGCGTCTATATAACTCTTCTATACTATCCATCGACATATCCAGATCTCTGAGGGTAAGCAGAGCCTCTTCATAGGAGTGCGCCCCTGGGCGCCTGTAATCAAAATGTCTCATCGCTCCCAAGGATTGCATGTGAACTTTTTCGCCAGCTGGCGTTCTGTCAAAACGCTTTGTCATAAAGTGGCTTCGTCCCTGCTCTTCAAGCAGCCGACACTCGGACATCGAAATTCCCGCCGCAAGTGCCATTTTGTAGTAGGCATACTCAATCAAGCCGTAACCTTTTGGATCTTCGAGTTCTCTGTCTCTATTACCCGAAACCCCATCAAACTTTAAAAGCCAATAGCTGAATCCTTCACCAGCGGCAATCTGCCCGGAGCGCACTTCGTTGGTTTCTGAGTTCCACGCTATTATAGCTTTTGCTCTCGCTCCGCCGGCGGATGTGCCGACATGAAGAATACTGTTAAGCGCATCCTCACGCTCCGGCGCGTCGAAAGAGCCTTTCAGGTTGTTTCTCTTCTTTAATATTTCACTCGCAATTTCAACCAGGTCACTTACTTCTACCTTTGATGACTTGCCAGTCTTTAGATCCGCCGCTGGCGCGAATTCCAGTGCACCCATACCTCGCGTGCCGACATAGCATAGCCTCTGAACCGAATTGAAATCCTTTGGATCTCGTCCTTCCTTTGTTAACCATGAGTCTATTAGTGCATTTCCGAAATCATCTGGAAGTGAGTCAGCCAAAAGACCTGGTAAGCCGTGAAAGGTTTCTCTGGAAAGAGAGTTGAATGAATAGATTCGATCTGTAAGCGGCATCATTATCGGCGCGACTTCGATTCGACTTTCTCTGAAATCCAGATCGTATTCGAAGTTTGCTACTTTGTTCTCCTCACTCCAGCTCACTGCGCCAATTGTTTTACCCCAGAGTCTCACTTCGGCAATACTCATTGTCGATTCTTCCCTTTGCTGCTTTGCTTGCTTGCCGGACCAGCGCTGTCCTTATCGCCATCTTGTTTGGGCGCCTGTGAATTGTCGTCTGCTCCCCACGACCAGGGTTGCTTACTTGCCGACGCCGCGGATTTCGAGGAAGCCCTTTTTCGTTGCTTGCCCTGCATTTTAAGTTGCTGAACGGGGCTAATTGGAGGCTCAGGAATTAATGCCTCCAGGTTCTCCAGCAGATGAAGGACTCTTAGCAGTCTCACGATGTTTGGAGTTTGCGCAGGATAACCGCCTTCTATTCTGACCAGTGTTCTCAGAGATATGCCCGCTTCTTTAGCGAGCTCTTCCTGGGCCAGATTCCTGTTCAGGCGGTGCAGAGCAATACGACTACCCAGTTCTTTCAATATCGCGCTATCGGAGTTCTTGTCTAGAAATTTCATAATGTGCCATATATTGCATACAAAATAGGTTATTAGCGAATAATGTGCCACATATGGCTAAATAAGTAAATATAGTTAATATGTAATATATGGCGTGTAGGAGGCAAAAATAGATATAACATGTAACATATTGCATGTTAAGGGAAGTTCTCATGAATGATGAGAATAGCACATTGAAGATACAGGCATTTTTAAGGAATAGGACAGAAACGGCGGTAATTCGGGAATGGATAATTTGTGGGTGTCCACTTTGTTTTTTTTGTTCCTTTCCGTAATTTGTGGGTGTCCACTTTGTTCTCCTTTGTTCTCTCTGTGCCATCAAGTGTTCAATTCGAATTACAATGCACGCCAAATCTAACCAAGTGAGGCTCTGACTTGAGCATCGAATTGCTGATCGGCCTGATTGGTCTGGCGCTTATTGATAGCACCAGCATCGGGACCTTGTTGATCCCTGTCTGGTTGTTGCTGGACCACCGTCAGGTGCGCGCATCAAGCATGATGATCTATCTGCTGACAATTTCGGGTTTCTATCTACTGATAGGACTTGCCATCATGTTGGGTGCTGACTTGCTGTCCGGCGTTGAAGATGCAGCGTCTGCTGGTGATGAGCCTGCTGCGAATTCAATCTCTGAGCTAGTGATTTTGATTGCGCAGCTGGCAATCGGCATCTGGTTGTTTGCCATCAGCTACCGCTTTGACAGCAGCAAACCAGGTGCGGCCGATCGCATCAAACGTTGGAAGCAGAAAGCCTCCGACGCCACAACGTCAGCGCGTTTTCTAATGGGGTTGGCGCTGTTGGCGGCAATGGCAGAGGTGGCGACCATGTTGCCTTACCTGGGCGCTATTGCGATGTTGACCTCAGCAAGCCTCGAATGGCCTTTGGTGGTAGTGGTGATGTTTGCATATTGTCTGATCATGATTCTACCGGCGATAGTGCTGCTGGGAATGCGCGTCATGTTCGGAGAACAAATCAAACCAACAATGATGAAAATAGACACCTGGATCACCAAAAACGCCGAATCCGCCCTGGGCTGGGTGTTGGGCATCGCCGGATTTTGGATATCAATCGATGCCATTGGCAGGCTGGTGGGGTGGTTTACCTAGGGTATAGGGACCTGGGTATAGGGAGACCTGGGTATAGGGCGTGGGTATAGGGAGGGAGGGTACATGGGACACCGGGGTATGTGGGACACCCACAAATTCCGGCCAGACCTGGGTATAGGGACACCCACAAATTCCGGCCACAGGGTATAGGGAAGGGTATAGGGACACCCACAAATTTCAGCCACACCTCGGTAACAGTCGGAAGGGAATCTGGTCTTCCTCCAACCGCTGTTGTGCAGTCGCTTCAGGCGGTGTCGGCCACCAGTCGGTAACAGGGCTGGTAATCGCCGCTGGAGATCTTCATGCGGCCATTGGGGAAGGGTACATGGGACACCCACAAATTCCGGCCACAGGGTATAGGGAAGGGTATAGGGACGCCCACAAATTTCAGCCATGCCTTGGTCAGGGCATATTGGAGAAGGGTATATGGGGAGAGGTATATGGGACACCCACAAATTCCGGCCATACCTCGGTAATTAGGGTATATGGGACACCCACAAATTCCGGCTGGGTGTCCACTTTGTTCCTTTCCGTAATTTGTGGGTGTCCACTTTGTTCTCCTTAAGTAAACCTGTTTAAATCGCGATAATGTGGACAAAAAGCGAAAATAGTAGAATTAGCTCAAAATGTCGCAATTAGGGTTGGATTGGTCAATTATACTAGGTAGACTCAAAAAGTAGCCAAAAGTAACAGAATGCGCTCAGTTGCATAATTGATGACAACTCTCTACAATTCGCGCCTCTTCTTGGCTGCTACTCTGTAGTAATGGAAAATTACGAGGAATATGTGATGACAGACACTGATCTAGAAAAGTCCAATTTCGACACTTTGGCCGAAATTCTTTTCCAAAAAGGTGTTAAAGCAGCTGATATTAAGACTATGCCTGGCTTTGCTGGCGAACACGCCAAGGAAGAAGCCGCTGCCATATTGCTAGATTCTATGAACCGTATGGGTATTATCAAAGACGGCGAATTAGTTAATTTAAACTAAGTCTTTATCAGGCGCACAGGCGCAGCCTTTTCTCGAAGGGAATTTATGTCAAAGGAAAAGGCAGATTTCATTCGTGAAATACAAAGCACAAACCAACCTCTTAGCCCCTACGAAATCTCTCAATTAATCCGGATAAGCTATAATTGGGTCTCGCTATATAAAGGTGATCCAGAGCTAAAATCTGCGTTCTGGCGTGGATATATGGTTCGGCCAGACGTGACTCATGCATACACCCCAGAAAACCCAGCAATTTACTGGTGTGTTATTGCCCTTGACCAACCGAAAGGCTGGCAACATGTCACCTGGATAAAGGAAATGCTCCAAATCATTGACTCGGCAAGCCATTACACTTCCGACAAAGACAAACTTGGGGCAATGCTTGAGACGAGGCGCACAACAGATCCTAATGGTGATGGGACCCCTTTGAACGTTGTCGCCGACAAGCATGGCTTCATCTTGGCGCTTGCATGCGCAGTCCCTCGAGAATACAGAGAGACATTAAGAAAGGGTAGGTTCCTTGAGAGAGTGGGGCAAGATGCAATCGCAAACATTACAAATATACCGCCAGAATATGTCGATAGGATTTTAGATATTGAGTTTGAAATAGCCTTTGAAAAGGCGCTGAAAGAGATCGAAGCAGAGGGCTAAGTCACAACAACTCTCAGCTACTTCTTTCTCTTCTTCTCTTCAGGCCAGCCCTCTTTAGGCTTTTCCTTCTTCAATGCCGCTTTGACGGCATCTTCCCAACCCACGTCAATCTTGACCATGTCTGGCTTTGGGCCTGCTTTAATTTTTCCCTTCTTTGTCATAAGGAAGGGTATAGGGACACCCACAAATTTCAGCCACACCTCGGTAACAGTCGGAAGGGAATCTGGTCTTCCTCCAACCGCTGTTGTGCAGTCGCTTCAGGCGGTGTCGGCCACCAGTCGGTAACAGGGCTGGTAATCGCCGCTGGAGATCTTCATGCGGCCATTGGTGACGAATTCCTGCAGCATGGTATCGAGCGCGGCCATCAGCCCGGGGTCGCCGTGCAACTCAAACGGGCCGTGTTCGGCAATGCGCCTTATGCCTTCGGCCTTAACGTTGCCGGCGACGATGCCGGAGAAGGCGCAGCGTAACTGCGCGATCAATTCCCCGCTTGGCAATGCCGGGTCCAGCCTCAGCCTGGCCATGGCTTCGTGGGTGGGGTCGAAGGGTTTCTGCATGGTCTCGGGAATAGTCAGGTTCCAGTTAAAGGCATAGGACTCGTCTACCCGGCGGCGATAGCTGAGGGTCTTGTTGAGATTGCGCAGGCTCAGTTGCGCCACCTGCTCGGGGCGGTCGATGATAATCTCGTAATACTTGGTGGCCTCATCGCCCAGGGTGTTCCGAATGAAGGCATCCAGCGTCTCGAAGTAGTGACTGCTGGCAGCCGGTGCCGCGAATATCAGCGGCATGGGAATCTCCTGGTTCTCCTCACGCATCACCAGCCCCAGCAAGTAGAGAATCTCCTCCATGGTGCCCGCCCCGCCGGCAAACACCACGAAGCTATGCCCCAGGCGCACGAAGGCCTCCAGGCGTTTCTCGATGTCCGGCAGAATCACCAGTTCGTTCACTGTAGGGTTGGGGGATTCCGAGGCGATGATGCCGGGCTCGCTGATGCCCACGTAGCGGCCATTGCGATTGTTCTGTTTGGCGTGGCCGATCATGGCACCCTTCATGGGGCCCTTCATGGCACCGATGCCGCAGCCGGTGACGATGTCCAGGCCTCTAAGCCCCATCTGGTAGCCGACGTCCTTGGAGTAGTCGTACTCCTCGCGGCTGATGGAATGCCCGCCCCAGCACACCACCAGATTCGGCGGCGTGTTGGCGCGCACGACACCGGCGTTGCGCAGGATGCGGAACATGGCATCGGTAATGCCGGGCCCGGAATTCACGTCGAATCCGCCGGCCCGATCGATCTTGTCCTGAGTAAAGATAATGTCTCTGAGTGCAGAGAACAGATGCTCCTGAATACCTCGGATCATCTTGCCATCGACGAAGGCCGAGCCAGGTGCATTGTTTATCTGGAGCTTGATGCCACGGGACTCCGGCAGAATGTGTACCGAAAAATCCTCATAGGCCTTTAACAAGGCATCGGCATCGTCAGTGTCGTTACCGGTATTGAGAACCGCCAGCGCGCAGTCGCGAAATATCTTGAACACATCATCGTTGGAGTGGGATACCGCGAGAATCTCCTTGTGCGACAACAGATCCAGACTCGCCGAAGGCCGGACAAAACATTCCTTTATCTTACTCATCACACTCACTTCATCAATAAGAACGGGGAAAGAACAATTCTCCCGTTATGCGCAAGCCCCGCCGAAGATCAGCATGGCTAGTCAAAATTTAAGCCAGCCTAACATATTGCAGTTTTTTGGGAACAAATCACGACTATCCATAATCGAGTGGCCGACAAGACTGTACCGGTTGCGCTGTTCGCCCAGCAGAGAAATAGAGGTAGGCCAGAGACAAAATACAGTGCTGTATTTCTTTCTCCGGTCCAAATTATTCGGTGACACATCTGGCAGGGTCGGATTCCCCAAGCACAGGATGCATGTTGCCAGAATGGATATAGTCCGCCGCCAGCTTACCCGCCATCGGTCCGCGGCCGAAGCCTGATGATGCCAGGCCGCTGACGATGAAGAGATTATCCCGTAATGGAATCTTGCCAATAATCGGCGCGCCATCCAGCGAGAACGGCATGAGCCCCGCCCAGGTTCGCGCGATCGGCAGACTCGCTACCAGCGGTATCACGTCCGCGGCGTGACCGCGATTCATATCGATGCCCGCCTGGTCCGGCGTGCCGTTATAGCCCAGGCTCTCACGATCGCCGCCAAAGATGATCTCGCCATTCTTGCGCTGCCGCCCATAGAGGTGCCGGGTAGTCCGGCGACCGTTCTTGTGCGTCAGATTTGGCGGCGTGGCACTGTCGGACCCATTGTCACGGCTCCAGGCAAAGCTGGATTCGGTAGAACCGATGGTGTGCATCACTCGAGGCGGCATACTCGCCGTCGCCCACATCTGGCCTCGTATGGGAACGATAGGTATATTAAGCCCTAGCATCGAACCCGCCGGACCACACCAGGCGCCAGTCGCCAGCACCAGAGTCTGGCATCGGTATTGTGCCGCCTGCGTCTGCACCGAATAACCGCCACTGCCTATTGGCGTAATAGAAACTACATTCTGCCCGGTATGAATTTTCGCGCCTGCAACTTCCGCCGCATGGGCGAATGCCCGCGTGGACTTCACCGGGTCGGCCTGACCCCGCTCGGGCCTATACATATACCCCGCTAATTCACCGCTGGCCTGGGGCTCGATAGCGCGCGCCTCCCTGGGGGAGAGCAGATCAACCCGATAGCCTCCGGCTCTCTCAGCCGCCACCGCATCCTGATAGTAATCGTACTGCTCTTCGGTATGGATCGCGGTCAAGGTTCCTGAAAGCCGAAACTCCATGTCGTAGCCCATGTCGATCTGCATGCGCTTGAATATCTCGACACTGCCCGCGGTCAGATAGGACAACAGATTGGGATTATTGCCCCAGCCCGATCCCCCGAGGCCACCCATGTTCTGCCCCGACGCCTCCGAGGCAATCTCGCCGCGCTCCAACAGCAGTACATCCCGACCTTGCTCTGCCAGATGGAAGGCGGTGG
>CAXBLN010000004.1:0-45411 GCA_963976555.1 uncultured Gammaproteobacteria bacterium | reverse complement strand
GTGCCCAGGCGTGGCTTATCTTTAGCCCGCATGGCATCTTTCATGGCGTCTGTGAAGGCTACTTTAAGTGGGCTGTCAGACATGATGTTCCGGGTACCTACAGACAGCAGGAGGGCAAGCGAAGACTGTGCATGCCCAATGGTGAGGCCATTAATACAGGCGTTGGCTCTTCTTGCTTTCGCGCTGAACTTTCTTCAGGTGACGCTTAACGGCAGCGGCAGCCTTGCGCTTACGGACTGAAGTAGGCTTCTCGTAGAATTCTCTTCGACGCACTTCGGCTAGGATTCCTGCTTTCTCGCAAGAGCGCTTGAAGCGGCGTAAGGCCACGTCGAAAGGCTCATTCTCTTTAAGTTTTACCTGGGGCATTGAACTAAACACCTACCTTTATAGTTTTGCTGTTAATTTTGTGTAAACAAGCTAGTTTACCTGTCATTCAGAGCCAATTAGCTAGATGCCCGAAGGCGCGGAATTACAGGGGCGCTAATATTAATGCCCCAAGGCCCTAATTGCAAAAGAATTAGGGCAATTGCTCGGGAATTTAGCCAATTCACAAGGAATTTGGGATATGCGCACATTTTTGGCATGATTGCCCCATTTCCCAAGCCACCAATTGAAATTGAGAGAGTAAAAACCTTGATAGTACTGGGTATCGAAACCTCCTGTGACGAAACCGGAGTAGCAATTTATGACAGCGAGCGGGGGCTATTGGCTGACTGTCTGTACAGTCAGATTGAGATACACGCCCAATATGGCGGTGTGATCCCCGAACTCGCGTCCCGCGATCACATACGCAAAACACTGCCGCTGATTAGTGAGGTCATAGCCAAGGCCGGCATAGCGCAATCCGATATTGGCGGCGTGGCGTATACCGCGGGCCCCGGATTAGTGGGTGCATTGCTGGTGGGCGCGGCTGTGGGCCGGTCCCTGGGTATGGGCTGGAATGTGCCTACCATCGGTGTGCATCACATGGAAGGTCATCTGTTAGCGCCAATGCTCGAGGCCGAACCGCCAACTTTCCCGTTCGTGGCGCTGCTGGTCTCGGGGGGCCACACGCAACTGGTGCAGGTAGATGGCATCGGTCGCTATGGGCTATTGGGTGAGTCGCTGGACGATGCCGCAGGAGAGGCCTTTGACAAGGTAGGCAAGATGCTAGGCCTGCCCTATCCTGGAGGTCCCCATGTGGCAAAGCTGGCGCTGCTGGGTGAATCGGGGAAGTTTAGTTTCCCGCGCCCAATGACAAATCGTCCTGGCCTGGATTTCAGCTTCAGTGGTCTCAAGACAGCAGTGCGGACTGCCATCATCGAGGCGCGCGATAGCGCTGGCGAGTTGACAGACCAACAGAAAGCAGACATCGCCAGGGGTTTCGAAGAGGCAGTGGTCGCGACGCTGGCAATCAAGTGCGGTCGCGCGCTTGAGAAAACCGGCATGGAAACCCTGATTATTGCAGGTGGAGTGTCGGCCAATCTGCAGCTACGGGAAGTGTTGGAACACACGGTAGCGAAGCACAACGCGAAACTTTTCTATGCACAGCCACGGTTCTGCACGGACAACGGCGCTATGATTGCCTACGCAGGATGTCAGCGCCTGCTAGCGGGGCAGCAGGATGATTTGGAGATACGCGCACAGCCGCGCTGGTCGCTGGAATCCCTGCCAGCTATATAGAAAGAGATTAGAGAGCTGGTCGCCAGGCTTACAAATCAGGATGAAGGAATGGGAATGGATATTGTTTATATTCGCGAGTTAGAGATACAAACCATCATTGGTATCTACGACTGGGAGCGAGAGCAGAAGCAGACAGTGAGTTTGGATCTGGAGATGGGAACCGATATTAGCCTCGCCGCTAGCAGCGAGGACATTGAGAACACGCTGAACTATAAGGCGGTTGCGAAGCGGCTTATTGGCTTCGTTGAAGGTTCCGAATTTTTCCTGGTGGAGACTATGGCCGAGAAGATCGCAGAGATCGTTCTGGAAGAATTCTCCGTGCCCTGGCTGAAGCTGCGCTTGGGTAAACCCGGTGCAGTTACCGGATCGAAAGACGTGGGTGTGATTATCGAACGCGGTAGCAGATAGACCAAACTAATCAGCAGTGAGGAATGCGTGACGACCTTAGCTCTAAGCATAGGCAGCAACATCGAAGCCGCGTCGAATATTCGAGCCGCGCTGAATGCGCTTTCGCTAAAGTTTAAGAACATTCGCTGCTCGACGACCTTCGAGAGTCAGGCGGTTGGCTTCGACGGCGACAATTTTCTTAACCTCGTTGTGTTGGCGGAGACGGACAAGGGACTCGAAGATGTCTCGATATTTCTTAAAGAGTTAGAAGACAAGTTGGGGCGCGATCGACAGAAGGCGCGGTTTTCGGGTCGAACCATTGATATCGATATCTTATTGTTTGGCAGCGAGTCAGGCGACTCATCGGGCATCGAACTGCCGCGGCCGGAGATAACGGAGAATGCTTTCGTGCTGCAGCCACTCGCGGAACTATTGCCCGATGAGGTGCATTCGGTAACAGGAAAGACTTACCTGGAACTCTGGCAAGAGTACGACAAGTCTAAGCAGCGCCTCTGGCCTGTGGAGACCGATTGGTCTCAAGACTGACGGCCGCCGAAATGATTAACTAGCTAGTCGTTCATGGCGAAGAAATTTTCCTGCTGTTCAATCCTCTCAATCCAGTTTCCTATTGCCGAGTAACTGCTCAGATCGAAGCCTCCTTCGTTCGCCACATGGGTGTAGGCAAATAGGCTGATGTCGGCGATGGTCAGGGAGTTAGCTGCGAGGTAATTCGATTTCGTGAGCTGTTGCTCCATTATAGACAGCGCCTTGTGTCCGCCCTCCTGCTTGCTGTCGTACTCGGCCCGACGTTCCGCTGGCAAGCCCAGATACTTATTGATATAGCGTGCAGTCGCGATGAACGGTTCGTGGCTGTACTGCTCGAAGAACTGCCACTGCAGTACCTGGGCTCGCAGAAAACGATCATCAGGGAGAAAACTGCTGCCATCAGCGAGGAAATTGAGTATTGCGTTTGATTCGGTCAGCGCGTTGCCGTTAGCTAGCACGAGAACGGGTATCCGCGTATTCGGATTGAGCTTCTTGAATTCTTCGGTATGGGTTTCGCCGGCGAGTATGTCTACAGCAAGCCATTCGTGCTCGATACTGAGAAGGTTCATCAATAGTTTAATCTTATAGCAGTTGCCTGATTGAATATCTCCATAGACTTTATACATATGAGTGCTTCCAGAAAGAGTTTATATAATAGCTACTGCCTTTCAGACGAGGTAGCGGCCGCCGTCGACGCGGAAAGTTTGCCCAGTGACATAACAGGCGTCATTCGCTAAAAAAAACACAGTGTCCGCAATATTCTGCGGCTTACCCAGCGAGCGCAATGGAATCGTCTCTAACACTTTCTCTCGGGAGGCGAGTACGGATGGGTTCGAATCGTCTTCCAGCGAGGGAGGCCAGAGAATGGCTCCGGGAGAGACTCCGTTCACTCTCACTCGCGGTGCAAGCTCCTTGGCGAGAGATTTGGTCATCGCCTTAAGGCCGGCCTTGGCAATGCTATAGACAGGGAAGCCCTTGAGTGGATTGTCCGCGTGTGTGTCCACAATATTTACCACACAACCGCCGCGTCTCTCAAGCTCCGAAGCGAGGCCTTGGGTTAAGAAGAACGCCGCCCTGAGGTTGCTGTCAATCAGGTCATCCCAGATGTCGTGATCGCACTCTTGCAATGGGCTTGGGTAGAATGAAGAGGCATTATTCACGAGAACATCCACGCGCTGATAGGCCGCGAGCGCTGCAGCAGCCAGAGGTTTAATCTGTTTCCTGTCGGTGAGGTCGGCCTGGAGAGAGACGGCCGACACGGCGCGCAGTGAATTGAGTTCTGCTACCAGCGCTTCGGCCTCAGCGCTGGACCTATTGTAATGGATGATTATGTTGAATCCCTCACTATGAAACTTCCGCGCCGTGCAGGCGCCGATGCGCTTGCTAGCGCCGGTGAGGAAACAAACTCTGCGCTCATTGGATGGGTCTGTAGATGTGTTCATAACGGGTTTAGGCCAATGCTCAGTGAGTGCTTGCTGAGATGTTGAGGCGCTCTACGATTTCGCTGAGTAGTTTGAGCCTGCTTTGCTGCACAAATTTCTGTGGATTCTCAGGTTTTGCAGCCTTGATTAGCGCGCCTACGTCCAATTGCCTCAGCTCGCTCAGAATCGTCGTTAGATAGGCTGTCTGCGGATAGTCACGGTCCTCTAGACCGGTTCTACCTCTGGCGTCAGCTTCGCAGGCTAGCAGAAATTTTTGCACACGCTCCGGACGACGGAAACCATCGAGGGCCTCGATCAGCTTCAGCAGTGTAGACGGTCGCAGCTCTTTAATGCGATGCATTTTGGTGTGATGCTCGCACACTAGGGCGGCGAGCCTGGAAAATTCGTTAGGCACATGCAGTCGTTCGGTGATTGCCGCTTGCAGTGGCAGGCCGAGCTTTTCGTGGTCGAAGTGTCTCGGCCATTCCGCTTTGTCGGTTACGCCCTTGCCGACATCGTGCACTAGAGTCGCGTAACGCACCACTGGATCGTCGCTCAGTTTTGCCGCCTGCTGCAGACTGAGTAATATATGAATGCCAGTGTCGACTTCCGGATGGTGCTTCACAGGTTGTGGCACGCCGAATAGTCGATCTACCTCAGGCAGTAACGACTCGAGCGCCCCGCAGTCCCTCAACACTCGAATGAAAACATCAGGCGCGGCGCTGCCCATTGCCTGCTCGGTTTCCTGCCAGACTCTCTCGCGTACCAGAGCTTCCAACTCGCCGCTATCGACTATGTCCCTCATCAGCCTATTTGTTTCTGGCGCAACTGCAAATCCAAGAGCTGCGAAGCGCGCCGCAAATTTCGCAACTCGCAATACTCTTAGCGGATCTTCGGAGAAGGCGGGAGAGACGTGGCGTAAAATTCTATCTTCTAAATCCTGACGTCCGTTATAGGGGTCAATAATTTCGCCTGAGTCTGATTGTGCGATGGCATTGATAGTAAGATCCCTGCGCATGAGATCTTGTTCCAGAGTGACCGATTCGGAGGCATCGAAATCGAAGCCGAGATAGCCAGCGCCAACTTTTCTCTCGGTTCGCGCCAGTGCATACTCCTGTTTCGTTTGCGGATGAAGGAACACGGGAAAGTCTTTGCCTACCTGCAAAAAGCCTCTTTCTTTCATTTCTATGGCATTGCTTCCGACGACGACCCAGTCCTTGTCCCTAACGGGAAGTTCCAGGAGTCTGTCGCGGACCGCTCCGCCTACCAGATATGTTTCCATGGTCATCTTGCTCTGACGCTGGCGTAAATTGTGTAAAGCATAAAATGCTCGTCTAGCTTGCGATGGAGTATAGCTGTTGATCTTCGAGTCGCATCAGCGTCAACTCCCGGCCCCAGACATAGCCAGTGTCCAAAGCATGAATGTGCTTCTTGCCGGTATAGCCCTCGAGGGCCGCCCAGTGCCCAAAAAGGATGGTGGTATACGGCGTGATCTTTTCATATTCAAACCAGGGCTTGCAGCCCTCGGGAGCCGAAGCCAAGCCTTCCTTCGCCGTAAATTGAAGAGTGCCGATCTCGTCACAGAAGCGAACACGTGTGAGATAGTTGGTAATCACCCGTAGTCTATCCAATCCTTCCAGTTGATCGTGCCAGCGCTCAGGTGTGTTTCCGTACATGTGATGCAGGAATGCCTTGTAGTCGCGGTCTTGCAGCGCGAATTGTACCTCGGCAGACAGGTCCAGAGTCTTCTGCAGCGACCAACTGGGCGCGATACCTGCGTGAACCATCAGAAAGTTTTTAACCCCACTTCTAGTCTCGACACTGGCATGGTGAGCGAGGGGCTGCGTACGCAACCAGTCGCTGAGTTTATTGCAGTCTTTGGCGTCCAGTAAGTCGTCCAGGGTGTCTTTGCCTCGCGCTGGCGCGCAGCCTTCGTTAATCGCTATAAAATGCAAGTCGTGGTTTCCCAACACAATCTCTAATGAGCCTTCGATATCGCGCAGGAAGCGTAGAGTGTCCAGGGAATCGGGACCCCGGTTGACCAGATCGCCAACACACCAGAGCTTGTCCTCGGCCTGGGAAAACTTTACTTTTTTTAGCAGCTTCTTCAGTGGCTTGTAGCAACCCTGAAGATCCCCGACGACATAGGTGCTCATAGGCGTTGGGGTTTCGATTTAGAAATTAAATACATGGGAAGGAGTATAACATCACTCAATAGAGCCTGTGCTTCGAGGATGCTATGGCAAGCATCAGTGCACTGCGAGTGGGGGAGCGAGTAAGAACGGAGGAATCTGTGCCTTGAACTTTTCGCCGCTGGCACTGATCATCTCATAGTCGCCCTGCATGCTGCCAAACTGGGTCTCGATAATGGCGCCGCTAGTGTAGTGAAAAGACTGGCCAGGCAGTATCTCAGGCTGTTGACCGATCACGCCGGCGCCGCGCACTTCTTCGACCTTTTCATTGTCGTCGGTGATATGCCAGTAGCGATTGAGTAGCTTTACAGACTCCATGCCGCGGTTGCAGATTTCCACCGTGTAGGCGAAGGCATAACGGTCGGCATCCGGGTCAGACTGCTCTTGCAGAAAACGCGTTTTCACTTCGATCTGGATATCGTTCTGATTGTTCATCTAGGCTGCCTGTTGAAAGCGTTGTTCGATACTGATTCTACCGTTACTTAAGAGCTAATGGCATCGCTGATCTTCACGTAGTCAGCCAGGCTTAAATTCTCTGGTCGGAGTTTCGTGTTGATCGCCAAGTCGCTGAGCGACTCATCAGTTATGAGTGTCTTGAGGCTGTTTCTCAAGGTCTTGCGGCGTTGATTAAAAGCGGTTCTTACGACAAGCTTGAGGTTTTCTATGTTCTTTGCTGGAATCGGCAGCTGCTTGTATGGAGTTAGCCTTACTATTGCCGAGTTTACTTTTGGTTGAGGGATAAACGCCTGCGGTGGCACGTTGAACAACTTTTCTGCCTCGCAAAAATACTGCAGCATCAGGCTCAATCGCCCGTAGTTCTTATCGCCTACACCGGCGGACATACGCTCGACTACCTCGAGTTGCAGCATGAAACTCATATCTTCGATCCGCTCGTAGTACTTCAGCAAGTGAAACAGCACGGGAGTCGAAATATTGTAGGGTAGGTTGCCTATGATGCGAAGCGGTTTGTCATCGACTATCAGTTCGTTGATATCGAACTTCAGAATATCGTGTTGATGAATGTGTACGTTGCTGTAGTCGCGATATTGCTGCCTGAGGTGCTCGGCTAGATCGCGATCCAACTCTACGCAGTCAAGCCTGGCGCCCGACTTTGCGAGTTGCTTGGTCAGCGCGCCCTGGCCAGGGCCGATTTCAAGAAGATGGTCGTCGACGGTTGGTGCGATCTCGCGAATTATACGATCGATAATGTGTTGGTCATGCAGGAAATTTTGGCCGAAGCGTTTTCGAGCCGTATGTTCTGTGCCCGTGCTCAGGATTACTCCTGGATTCTGTGCCACTAGGATTTTCTCCAGTGCCTGCACATTTCCAGAGCCGTCGCGATAGCGTTAACCAGGCTGCCGAGCTCTGCCTTGCCGCTCCCGGCCAGGTCTAATGCAGTGCCGTGATCGACGGAGGTTCTGATAATCGGAAGTCCCAACGTGATATTGCTGGCCGCGCCAAAGCCCTTGAATTTTAGTACTGGCAGTCCTTGGTCGTGGTACATGGCAAGCACGGCATCGGCGTTGGCTAAATATTTTTCTGTAAACAGCGTGTCCGCAGGAAGTGGCCCTATGAGGTTGATACCCTTCTGACGCATCTCTTCCAGAACGGGTTCGATGGTCTCGATCTCCTCTGAGCCAAGATGCCCACCCTCACCCGCATGGGGGTTTAACCCGCACACGAGTATCGCAGGCGCCGCTATTCCAAACTTTGATTTCAGGTCGGCATTTAAAATCGTGATGATGTTGCGCAGCAGATCCTTGGTGATTGCAGCAGGCACTGCATTCAGGGGCAGGTGGGTTGTCGCTAATGCAACCCGCAGCCCCTCGGTTGCCAACATCATTACGGTCAGGTCCTGCTCGCAGAACTCAGCGAGGTATTCGGTGTGTCCGGAGAAGCTGAAGCCTGCATCGTTGATGATGCCCTTGTGTACGGGGCCGGTAACCATGGCCTCGCAGTCGCCGTCGGCTACCGATTTTGCGGCCAGCCGTAAGGTTTCCAAAACATATTCAGCATTCGCTTTGTTGAGCTCACCCGGTGTCACCTTCTCGCGCAGGCTAACGGGCATTACGCTGAGTTCTCCCGGCTGTGATGCTGTGGGATTGCTTGATGCTTCGAAGTTTCTGATTCTCAGTGGGAGACCCAGCAACTTCGCTCTATCTCTTAGCAGTTGCGGATCGGCGACGATAACCAATTCGACGCCGCTAGGCGGGCTCTGTGCTATCTCGACGCAGAGATCGGGGCCAATGCCGGCTGGCTCGCCTGGGGTGATAGCTATTCGATGTGTCACTAGGTCTATCCTGCAAAGCTATCAATGACTGCGCGGGTGGTCGAGATACAGTGAATCTGGGAGCTTCTAATCGGCTCAGCTTGTCTCAGTCAATGAACTCGACGAAGGCTTTCTCTCGAATTTCTATCAGCCAGTTCTGCAACTCCAGGTCGTATTTACGATTGCGCAGGGCACTCGCGGCCTGATTTCGGGTGTAGATTCTGCTGAGGTCGGAAACGCGACGTTCCAGCACTTCGATGATGTGCCAGCCGGTTTGTGAACGGAATGGCTCGCTTAGTACGCCGATTTCGAGAGAATCGACTATTTCTTCCATGTCTTGCGGTAATTGGCCCTCATTGAGCCAGTCCATGTCGCCGCCAGCTACGACAGACGAGTCATCGTCGGAATTCTGCCGCGCGAGAGTTGCGAATTCTTCGCCATCTACGATTCTCTGTCGCAATTCTCTGATCTTATCTTCAGTCTGTTGCTCATCGCGTATCTCGTTGGGGGTCAACATGATGTGTCGAGCATTGGTCTGCTTGATCATCTGGTTGGCGCCACCGGCCTTGTTCACGAGTTGAATGATATGAAAACCGTTTCCTGCTTCTATAGGGCCTTCTACATCGAGAACTTCCATACCTTCGACGATCTCTCTGAATAGTGTTGGAAGTTGCTCCGCCTTCCTCCAGCCAAACTCGGTACCTCCAATTTCAAACAATCCGGACTGTTTCGCAGCCGCTCTGACTTGAGGAAAATTTTCTCCCTCTTTGATGCGTGCGACGAGATCCGCGGCATAGCGGAGTTTGCTTTGCTTGGACGCGGCAGTCTCTTCGCCACCGATCGGAATGAGTAGGTGCTCAACCAGAAAGTCCGGCGCCATGATTTCCCGGCCCATCTCAGAATTGAGGAAGTTGTCTATCTCCTGTTCGGTGATTTGAATTCGACGGTTCACCATGCCGCGCTGCAGTTCTTGCAGGGTCATCTGCTTTCGCACTTGTTCCCGAGTCTGCAAATAGACGCCAGCCTCGTTCAACACATTCAAGTATTCATCAAAGCTTAGATTGTTATTTTCAGCCATCGTGCCGAGAATTCGATTAATCTCGTCATCGGTGAAGCGAATGCTGACCCGTTCCGCTAATTGTGTCTGTATGGCTTCCAGAACTAAGGAGTCCAGCACTTCTGTACGAAATTGTTCAGGTGGGGGCAGCGGTCGATTAGTTCGTGCCGCGTTCTGTTGAATCTCGGTTAGCCTTAATTCGAGTTCGCTCTGCAATACCACGCCTTCGTCCACCAGGGCTACGATTCTGTCCAGCAGTACCCGCTGCGCCGAGGATGGGACCGTCAAGGTCGCCAGCGCCATGCCCAGAGCCATTGTCGCCAGAATTCGCGCGAGTGAGCGGGCGCGGTGCCGGATAGCTGCGATTATATTAGTGTTGCTTCTACTCATCTTCAGTCTCTCTAAACCCACGAATACCGTCACTTAGCAGGCTGCTGATGCCACCGCCTGTGATGTTTCCAAGCCCATTTAGGGTGAATTGGACAAAAATTCCCTGATTTGGTTCGATATTAGGGACAAACAATTCGTCTTCGTCAACCCATTCCCTTGCGATTACCCGTATTGTCGCACAGCAATTACTGTATTCGACTCCGGTGAAGGTCTCAAGGTTCCTCGAGTTGCTGTGATCATAATTCCATCTCGCTAATAGCTTCCAGTTCTGGCTAATAGGCCACGCGGCGGAGACGTCGGTTTGCTTGATGCGGGGGTCGATTCCCGCAGGCAAGATGAAATTCGGAGAATCTACTAGGTTTCGGTACCGGTAGGCGACATTAAATAGATGGTCGTTGTCTCTGTGATAGCGTAACTGGAAACTGCCTTCATTCAATTCCTGAGTCGCTTCATTCCATTGTATGTCTGAGTTCAGCCGCCAATTCTCTCCGAAGGCAAGGGCGAACTCTCCGGCCAGGGCGGATTCTTGATTCAGTGGCGAATAGCGCGGCAGGAAAGATTGGATTGGATTGCTCAGGTCTACCCGCCTGTCTGCAAAATATTGAATCTGGCCCAGGCTGATGCGCGCGCGCTCCTTGCCCTTGGGGTCGAGGATGCGACTCGTCACAGCGAAGCTCGCCTGGTCGGCATCGCCTATGCGGTCGCCGCCACTGAAACGGTCTTCGCGAAATAGTTGGCTAAAACTGAAGTTCAGCTCCGATGTATCGAACAGGGGCAAGGTGCTCTGATCTTCGTACTCGCTAAACAGATAGTAGAGTCTGAGTTCCAGCGTTTGTGTGTAACCGCCGGACATCGCTCGTTCGAAGATGAGGCCGCCGTCGAAATTATAGATACCGATGCCTACATCGGGGTCATCCATGGAGGTAGTAGCTTGATTCCGCAACTTGTATGACGCCTGTTTGTATTTGGCGTTGGCGCGCAGGAACCAGCCCGGCTGTTCTACTGACCAGCTGATAGCGGGTTCCAGGTTCAGGCGTTCACCGTTTACCAGCGCCCCGTTGTCTAGCTGCGTCGAGGTGAGTAGCGACTCATCCAGGGTGCGATCGAAGGACGTGACCTGCCCAAGCAGCTCAATGCGAAACCCAGCGCCCAAGTAGGCGTCGGTATCGAAATAGAATTGCGGCAGTCGATCGTAGGGTCGGTTCAAGTCAACCGAAGAAATAAAGGGGTCGATAATCTGGACGCGCTGCACATTGACACCGGCGCGCAGGTATTCGGAATTGAAATTGACTCGCGCCTGTCTATTTAGGTGTGTGCGGCTCGTTGAATTTAGACCGTCGCTTCCCAGGTCGTAGAAATAGTCTTCATCACTCACCGCGTTATAGTCGACGAAGCTATTCCAGTTGCGACCGTAGGCGCCGAAATGCTCATAGCCAACGAACCAGCGATTGTCGGTGGGCGGCGAATCGGAGCCGGGCAGGTTTGCCGTCGTCTCATCAAAAAGCTTGTCGTTGCCGAGATAAGATAAGTTCAACGTGTTCGTGGAGGTTTCTGCCAGATATCTAAATTCCAGCCCGGTCAGTACGCCGCGATCGGATATCAGCCTCGGGGAGAGAGTGGCATCGTAATGTGGCGCCAGATTGAAGTAGTAGGGCAGCTGGAAATCGAGACCACCGCTTCGTGTCGATCCCGTGCTGGGAGCAAGGAAGCCAGACATGCGTTCGTCCCCAAGAGGGAAGGGCAGGGTGCCAGGATAATAAAAAACTGGCACATTTTTTATGCGCAGGCTTGCTTTGGTTGCATAGCCGCGCCCTTCTTCCTGATTCAGTACGATACTCTCTGCGCGGAACATCCAGAA
The DNA here is from genome assembly GCA_963976555.1 of uncultured Gammaproteobacteria bacterium. GTDB lineage: Bacteria > Pseudomonadota > Gammaproteobacteria > Pseudomonadales > Pseudohongiellaceae > UBA9145. The sequence goes on along the minus strand of CAXBLN010000004.1, from coordinate 33,629 downwards.
GTTAGACTCGGGTTCACAGCGGCTAAATTCTCCGTTCTCGATGGTAACGCTCCCCGCCGCGCTGCTGTAGACGATGCTATCTGCACTGCCATGAGCGCCATACTCGTGCAGCACATATTGGGCGTCTTCGACGCGATTGACTCCGGCATCATTGTCGATAAAGGCGGAGCTGCCTTGTAGCATGATTCCCGGTTCGCGAAATACTACCTCGCCCTGCATTATCACGGTGTTTGCCGCGCGATCGAGGGTGGTGGTGTCATTATTCTCGATGGTTCGATAGCCCTGCTGCACGACGATATCGCCGTCAATGCTGGTTAAATTTTGGGAAATACTGCTGAGCCCCTGAGTGGCATCGAAGCGGGTCTGGGAGTCGGCAGGCTGATTCGTTGCATCCTTCGTACGGCCAGTGGGGTCGACGAATGCGCCACAGCAGTTCGCATCCAGTTCCGCGAGTTGCTCTGCGCTCATGGCATCCCGTGGCACCCAATCCAATTCGTAGTGGGTTTCGGTGGCAGTAGCGCGGATCGGTGTCACTGTATTCGTGCTTTGGGTTGTCGCTGATTCAGGCGTCGGCGCAAGCGGTTCGGTCGCAGCGCCGGGAGCCGGTCGTTCAGCCTGGGAAGTGGGTGTGTTGGGCGCCTGATTTCTGTTTTGGCCTGCCGGAGCCGCGCCTGCTGATCTTGTCTCAGCTGGGTTCGGCGGGCGAGTCGTTGTTCGTATCGTATTGCTGGTAGCAGGGGTCTGAACATTCTCGCAGATCCAGCCATCCCCAGCATCGTTGGGTCGGCAACTGAATTGAGCCAATTGTGCATGGGTCGGAGCGGGAATTCCCCACAGCAGGAGTCCGCAGGACAGAATGAGAGCTATTTCGACGCAGAGATGGCGATTCTTAAACTGCATACGCGAATGGACACCCTGGTTCTTTGAATAGATCGTTCAGAAGTCCGGTTCTCGCTTAAACTAATTTAAGTTCAAACCGATTAACTGAGTGATAAGAGATGCTGTGATCAAGCATTAAGCAGGGCATAATAATTCATCAAGGGTTGAAAACATAGTGAGGCCTCGGGATTTTTAACGCCCGAGCTTTGCTAGAAGACGAGGCAGAATGAGCGATATTCGAAAAGCGCGGTTAACCGACTGGGTAAATGAGCAACTAAGTCTACAAATGGCTCAGCAGTTAATCGATGTTGAGCTGTCTCCCGTCAGTGGAGACGCGAGTTTTCGTCGCTACTTTCGTGCGCGGTTGGCCGAAAAAAGTTTCATCGCCGTAGATGCGCCGCCGGAAAATGAGAATAGCGAGTTGTTTATCCAAATCGCCGGCTACCTGCGTGAGGCAGGTGTAAGATCTCCTAAGGTATTCGCACAGAGCATCCCAGACGGATTCATGTTGCTAGAGGATTTCGGCGATCGGCTCTATCTTTCGCGGCTGTTAGAGCTTCAGGCAAACGGACTGGATTCCATGTCGGAGTATCAAGTAGAGAGTCTCTATGAGGATGCGATTGATGCCCTGCTTAAAGTACAGCTGGGAGTAGATAAAGAGAGACTTGCCCCCTATGACAGTGAGAAGTTGCAAGCTGAGATGCAGCTCTTCGAAGATTGGTTCTGTGTGCGATTCCTTGAGATAGACCTGTCCCCAGATGATCGAAAATTGATAGCCAGTAGCTTCTCTTTCCTGGAAGAAGCTGCGTTACAGCAGCCACAATTTGCTGTGCATCGCGACTATCATTCGCGCAACCTTTTGATACTTGACGAAAGTCTAATTGGAGAGCATTCCGGGCCGGGTATCATCGATTTTCAAGATGCGATGGCAGGTGCCTATAGCTACGATCTAGTTTCCTTGCTGAGGGATTGCTATATCCGTTGGAGTCCGGAATTCGTCGAGAAGCTGGCTCTGAAATACCTGAACCTGGCCGGCGAGGCAAACCTGATTCAGGGGATTTCGCCCGGGCAATTTCTCCGAGACTTCGATCTCATGGGGCTTCAGCGTAACTTCAAGGTCATGGGCATCTTCGCGCGCTTAGCTATTAGAGATAATAAACCGCAGTATTTGGCCGATATCCCTCTGGTTATCCAGTATTTTCTGGAAGTGGCCTGTAAGTATGAGGAGATGGGTCCCTTCCTAGACTGGTTTGAGACAAAAGTGCGCCCTGTGGCGAAAACGAAACTCAATCTGGAATCTTAATGCGTGCAATGATATTGGCGGCTGGGCTCGGCAAGAGAATGCGACCCCTGACCGCCGACCTACCCAAGCCCCTTCTAAAAGTTGGGGACAAGACCCTCATCGAGCATCAAATTGAGAGGCTCGTTGCCGCCGGTATTACGGGGGTCGTTATTAATCATTTTTACCTGGGCGGAATGATCGAGCAGCAGTTAGGTAAAGGCTCGAGATACGGCACTTGTATAAGTTATTCTAGAGAGCCGATCCGATTGGAGACTGGGGGTGGCATCATCAAGGCATTACCGCAACTTATCGATGATTGCTTCATTGTTGTGAATGCCGACATCTGGACAGACTTTGATTTCGCAACATTGGAGCCAGTCGATGGAGTGGAGCGATTGGCGCATCTGGTTCTGGTCGAGAACGCGGAACATAATCCCCACGGCGATTTTAATATAGACGACAAGGGCAAAGTGCACGAAGATCATTCCGCTCGCGATCAGCGCCTTACCTTTAGCGGTATTAGTGTGCTCCACAAAAATCTATTTAGCGGTTACCCGATTCAACCGCGTTCTATGGTGCCGCTTCTGCGAGAGGCGATGTTGACTGAGCAGGTGAGTGGCGAGGTATTCGAAGGCCTATGGATAGACATTGGAACGCCAGAACGCTTGCAGGAAGTGAATGCCCTGGTTGAGAAAAAAAGAGTTGAGAGAGAAACAGTTGAGACAGAAAAAGTTGAGGCCGAGAAGAAAGTGGGTAATGAATAAGCCATGTTCATTGGACTAACAAGCAAAGTCTATCGAAAGGCTCTCTTCAAACGGCTTAGCGGTTTTAGTGAGGTCGTGGAGGTCCCAAGAGGAGGGCGTGCAGAGCGACAGTTAGCAAGCGCTATGTTTCTAGTGCTGGGCCGACTCGCAAAGATGGACGGCAGGGTGACTCAGGAAGAGATCGACTATGCCAGCGAGATTATGCAGCGAATGGACCTGAAGGGGGAGAGACGACAGCAGGCGATCGCTGCCTATAATCATGGGAAACACCCGGACTCCGATTGCATTCAGGCGATGGCGCTCGCAGCCAAGGTTGTCGGTCGGCGCAGTGCCCTGGCAAAACTATTCCTGCAGATTCAATGCGAGGCGGCCTGGCTAAAAGGAAACCTGCGCCTGAAAGACAAAATGCTGCTGCGGGAAGTCGCTGAGCAGTTAGGCTATTCCAAGTCAGAGTTTCTAGCTATCGCGTCGGTATCTCTATCAAGGCAGTATCAGCGCGCCGAGGCGCATCCGAGAACCGAGTTCAGCCAACAGCACGGGCGCTCGTTTCTTCAAAATGCCTATCGCGTGCTGCAGCTCGAACCAGATGTGGCTGACGGAGAGATTCGCCGGGCTTATCTGCGCATGATGTCCCGCTATCACCCAGACAAGCTCGGAGTCAGCGATGTTTCCGAAGACGCGCTAAAGCAGGCACAGGAGAACGCGATGGCGATTCGCGATGCCTACGAGGCACTCTGCGGTTTCCGTAAGCTCCGCATTTAGGACTGTCCTGGCACGCGTTATAATTCATTAAACGGGCTTTCAAAGTGACTTCCTAATCGAAGATTCATATCAGTTGGATATCCCATCAGGACAAGCCCCGTCATTGTCTGTAAAATGCAGGCTTCGACAAATCGCAATGCGGGCTAGACCATGAAAGACTATCTTATCGCTCCCTCCATTCTATCTGCAGATTTCGCCAGACTGGGCGAGGAGGTCAACGCGGTGTTAGATGCAGGTGCAGACGTGATTCATTTCGATGTTATGGATAATCATTATGTGCCGAACCTTACAATCGGGCCTATGGTGTGCGAGGCGCTGCGCAATCACAAGATTACCGCCCCGATCGATGTGCATCTAATGGTGAGCCCCGTCGACCAGTTGATCGTGGATTTCGCCAAGGCAGGTGCCACCTACATTAGTTTTCATCCGGAGGCCACTGGCCATGTCGATCGATCCTTGCAGTTGATTCGTGAGCAGGGCTGCAAATCGGGATTGGTTTTTAATCCCGGCACGCCAATAGATTGTCTGGAATATCTAATGGACAAGGTAGACGTCATTCTGCTGATGTCAGTCAACCCAGGATTTGGTGGGCAGAAATTCATTCCTTCCACGCTGAAGAAGTTACAGCAAGTGCGTAAGCTGATCGATGAGAGCGACTATTCGATTCGGCTAGAGGTAGATGGCGGTGTGGGTATATCAAATATTCGTGAGATCGCCGACGCTGGAGCCGATATGTTCGTGGCGGGTTCCGCGATCTTCAACAGCGACGACTATGCAAAGACAATCGCCGATATGCGATCGCAGCTGGGCCAGAACCCGGGCAAGCATCACTGAGTGATCTAAACTTGCGAACTTCTCTCTCACTCTCCTTGCAAGCCAATCGATGCGTCTCCAACCGTTCGTTCTTAGGTGATGGCGCCAATGACTGAAGATCAATTTCAACAACTCGCTGCGTCAGGTTATAACCGTATTCCAGTTGTGCGCGAAGTATTGGCCGACACTGAAACGCCGCTGAGTACATTTCTGAAACTCGGCAACGGCAAGCATAGCTATTTCTTTGAGTCAGTTGCCGGAGGCGAGAAGTGGGGCCGCTACTCTATCATCGGCCTGCCTTGCTCCACCGTGCTGCGGGTTGTCGCCGACACCGTGACGGTCGAAGAGAATGGAGTAGTAGTCGAGGAAGAGAAGACGGACAGTCCCTTCGAATTCATAGCCGCTTTCAAGGATCGTTTCACGGTTGCAGATGCGCCTGGCGGGCAGCGTTTCAGCGGTGGACTAGTCGGCTATTTTTCCTATGACACCGTGAGATTCGTTGAGACCAGCATAGGGCCTTCGCTGGCCGCAGACGTAATAGCCACACCCGATATCTTGCTGATGCTGTCCGAGGAAGTCGTCGTATTCGATAACCTCAGCGGCACCATCTGCTTCGTGATTACAGTCGATCCTGCGCAGGAAGATGCCTATATTCGGGCACAGAAGCGCCTGGACTTCCTGCAGGAACAGTTGCAGAAGCCGGTTCCTTTGCCACAACTATCCAAGGCGAGTCCGGTTGACGAGGCGGATTTCGCGCATCACTTCTCGCAGCGGGACTATCAGCAGGCGGTTGAGAAGATTAAGGACTATATAGTCGCGGGCGATGTCATGCAGGTCGTGCTTGCCCAACGCATGTCCGTGCCATTCTCTGGCGACCCACTTAACGTCTATCGTGCGTTACGCTATCTGAATCCGTCTCCCTACATGGTGTATTTCGATCTTGGCGATCACTTCGTTGTTAGTGCATCGCCCGAAATATTGGCGCGGGTCGAAGACGGCAAGATCACTGTTCGCCCCCTTGCAGGAACGCGCGGTCGCGGTAAGAGCGAGGCGGAAGACTTGGCGCTGGAAGAGGATCTGCTGGCCGATGCGAAGGAGATCGCCGAGCATCTCATGCTTATCGATCTCAGTCGAAATGACTCAGGCAGAGTCTCCAAGACTGGCAGCGTTACTGTGCCTAAACAGATGTTCGTGGAACGCTATTCTCATGTTATGCATATCGCCTCCATAGTCGAAAGTGAAATTCGCGATGACAAGTCCGCGCTCGATGTACTGAAGGCGACGCTCCCCGTCGGCACCCTGAGCGGCGCACCCAAGGTGCGAGCCATGGAAATCATCGATGAACTGGAGCCGGAGAAGCGTGGCATTTATGGCGGCGCTATGGGCTATCTGGGTTGGAATGGCAACATGGATATGGCGATTGCGATTCGTACCGCGGTAATCAAGAACCAGAAGCTCTATGTGCAGGCGGGCGCGGGAATCGTTGCCGACTCACAGCCGGAGATGGAATGGGAAGAAACTCAAAACAAGGCCAGAGCTATCGTGCGCGCCGTACAGATGGCTAACAACGAGCTTTCGGTCGAGTAACAAAGGCTAATCTGTAAGCGTTAGAGCCCTGAACTCAGCGACTTGTATGCATCCAGCGCTCGAGCCCTGCTTTCCTTCAAGTCTACGATTGCCCTCGGATAGTTCTCATCCAGAACCACCCCGGCTTCTAGTAGTTCTTCTGCATCTGCCGAGCTTGGGTCGTGTATGGTTTTATTCGAGAGCTTGCTTAGTTCGGGCACATAACGTCTGATATAACTACCTTCCGGGTCGAATTTCTTCGACTGCGTCACGGGGTTGAAGATGCGAAAGTAGGGCGAGGCATCGGCTCCGCTGCCCGCTACCCACTGCCAGCTGCAGCTGTTGTTGGCGAGGTCGGCATCGACCAGGCAATCCCAGAACCAGCGTGCGCCCTCTAGCCAGTGAATCATTAAATTCTTCACCAGAAATGAACCCACGATCATGCGTACTCGATTGTGCATATAGCCGGTCTGCCAGAGTTCCCTCATGCCTGCATCTACCAGAGGATAGCCAGTCTTGCCCGCCTGCCAGCTCTGCAAATTCGAGGCGTCGTCGATCCAGGGGAAACGGTCGAACTGTGACTTCATGTTCTGCTGGCTGATGTGTGGGAAGTGATAGAGCGAATAATAGGAAAACTCACGCCAGGCGATCTCCCTAACAAAGTGATCGGCTTGATCCTCGACCGCATCCATACTGCCCGCTCGCTTCACTTCGTGAGCTGCCTCGGAAGGCGAAATCTCGCCGAAATGGAGGTGGGGCGACAGCATGGAAACACTGCGCTTGGCAGGATAGTCGCGCCCATCGCGGTAGCTAGGCAGGCCGCTGTCGAGAAATTCTTGCAGTCTCCGTCTCGCTCCCTTCTCGCCGGGAGTCCAGGTGGATGAGATCTGCTCATACCAGTTGATCTTTGGACTCAAACCTAAGCGATCGATGCGGTCTGGCTTCTGGTCACATGGAAGGATTTCGAGTTCGCTGCCCGGTGCGGCGCGTGGCGCCTGCAGCCTATTATTTGCAATGGCATACTTGTAGAACGGAGTGAATACCTTGTAAGGCGTGCCATCGCTCTTAAGGTTTTCCCAGGGCTCCCATAGGAGACTGCCGTTGTAACTCGTCGCCGTTACGTCACTCTCAATGAGGCGCTCCTTGATGAGGCGATCTCGGTCGGTCCGCCAGGGTTCGTAGCAGCGGTTCCAGTAGACGTGGCTGGCATTCTGTTCGGAGGCAAACTGAGGTAGGAGTTCGGTCGCGTTACCGCACAGAATCCACAGATTCCCCTGCAGAGATTCGTTCAGGGCATAGAGGGAGCGGTGGAGCCACCAGTTAGAAGCCGCCCCCCTGTGCCAGTCCTTGCTGTCGTCCAGAATGAACAGAGGTATTACGCGCCCCTGTGCGACGGCTGCAAGCAAAGCGGGGTTATCGCTAAGACGTAGATCCTGGCGGAACCACATGATTGAGATATTGCCTGGCATAGTAACTCGTTGAGAATTTGCTGTGGGTTTCTTACTCTACGCCGATTCCGGTGCTTACGATCAATCTATCAGTAGAAATTCGCATTTGGATATAGCCTAATGATTGCTGGCCCCAAGCCTGGGTGGTAGTTCCCATCCAGGCTCTGAATCAAGACAGAATTCGTTCGGACTGCTATGATTGGCGCTCTCGAATTTCGAGCAACAGATGAGGATTTGCTCAGTGCTTTTGATGATCGACAATTATGATTCGTTCACCTACAACGTGGTGCAGTATCTTGGCGAACTCGGTGCCGACGTGCAGGTCTATCGCAACGATGCCATCTCTATTGAGGAGATAGAATCATTGCAGCCGGCGAAGATCGTTATCTCTCCTGGGCCCTGTACCCCGAAAGAGGCTGGTATATCCACTCAGGTCATTAGTCACTTCGCAGGAAAGATTCCAATTCTGGGTATTTGTCTCGGTCATCAGAGCATCGGTCAGGTTTATGGCGGTGACATCGTACGCGCCAAGAAGGTGATGCACGGCAAGTTATCACCGATTCATCATGGCGGGCAGGGCGTCTTCAGAAATTTAGCCGCGCCGTTCACCGCGACCCGCTATCACTCGCTAGTAGTCGACGCGCAGACGCTTCCCGATTGTCTTGAAGTTACAGCCTGGACCGAGAACGAAAGTGGCGAGCGCGAGGAGATTATGGGCGTGCGACACAAGTCGCTGAACGTGGAGGGCGTGCAGTTTCATCCTGAATCTATCCTCAGTGAGCACGGTCATGCGTTATTGAAAAACTTCCTGGACCAGGATTGAGTCTTAGGGTTTTTCAACACAGTTATTTATCACAATTATTCTAGAGAACGGAAAGAGGCAATGGACATAAGAGCAGCCATAAAGGCGGTCACAGCGGATATCGATCTGGACAGGGATCAGATGATCTCGGTGATGCGGGAAATCATGTCCGGGCAATCTACCGATGCGCAGAATGCAGCATTCCTTGTCGGTCTGCAGATGAAGGGCGTGCGAACTCAGGAAATTCTGGGTGGCGTCACCGTGATGCGTGAGTTGTCGACCAAGGTAAAGCTTTCTGCGAGTGAGCACCTGGTCGATACATGCGGTACCGGCGGCAGCGGCTCGAATAAATTTAACGTATCTACGGCGGCGGCACTGGTTGCGGCATGTGCAGGCGCGAAGGTGGCCAAGCATGGCAATCGTGGCGCGACAAGCAAGAGCGGCAGTGCGGATGTATTGGAGGCGGCTGGAGTGAACCTCTCGCTAAGCGCAGACGATGTCGCTGCGACGATCGAGGAATTAGGGATAGGCTTCATGTTTGCACCCGCGCATCACAGCGCAATGAAACATGTGATCACCGCGCGCAAAGAGATCGGCGTGAGGACTATTTTCAATCTACTGGGCCCCCTGACGAATCCGGCGGGCGCGCCGAATCAGATCATCGGCGTGTTCGATGAGGCCTGGATACCTTCTTTGCTGGATGTGTTGAAGGAGCTAGGCAGCAGCCATGTTCTCATCGTGGCTGCCGAAGATGGTTTGGATGAGATCAGCATCGCGGCCACATCGACTATCGGCGAGCTGAAAGATGGTAAGACTTCGCTCTATACGGTGGAGCCTACAGACTTTGGCATAGAGCGCTATGCCGACCACTCGATGCTGCAGATCGATAGCGCCGAGGAGAGTTTGGCGATGCTCAGGGATGCATTGAGCAATCGCAATCGAGCGGCTGCAGACATCGTAGCTCTGAATGCTGGGGCGGCAATCTACGCGGCGAATCTGACTAAAGATCTCGCGGCCGGAGTTGTAAGAGCGCAGGAGGTATTGGCTTCGGGAGAGGCGCTTATCAAGCTAGAGCGGCTGGCGGAGTTTACCCAATCGCTAAAGAAATAATTACCTAGAATTTATGAGAGTAGGAAGCCAACTTGTCCAAAGCTACGATTCTTGAACAGATAATTGCACACAAGCACCTAGAGGTTGCGGCGGCGAAGGCTGCCGAGTCACAGGCCGAGTTGGAGGCAAGATTTCCACCGCTTGCCGACGCGCGATCCTTTGCTGCGGCGATGCGTGATCGTGTGCAGGCGCAACAGGTCGCTGTTATCGCGGAAATCAAAAAGGCATCGCCTTCGAAGGGATTGATTCGCGAGGATTTTGCGCCTGCAGCGCATGCGGCGGATTATGAGGCGAATGGTGCTACTTGTCTGTCTGTGTTGACCGATGAGAAATATTTTCAGGGGCACAACGAGTATCTGCTAGAGGCGAGGGCGGCTTGTTCATTGCCGGTTATTCGCAAGGACTTCATGATCGATCCCTATCAGATAGCGGAATCCAGGGCCCTGGGAGCCGATTGCATCTTGCTCATCGTCGCCGCCCTGGACCCCGCTCAGTTAATCGACCTGGCCTCTTATGCTGAAGGAATAGGCATAGATGTTCTGGTCGAAGTTCACGATCGGAAAGAACTAGAGTCGGCTCTGCAGTTGAATACGGACTTGATTGGCGTCAACAATCGCAATCTGCACAACTTTCAAACCAGTTTGCAAACTACACTGGATCTGGCCAGATACGTGCCTGCGAATAAAGTGCTTATAACGGAGAGCGGCATTCATACGAAGGCTGATGTGAATGCCATGACGGCGGCCGGAATATATGGTTTTCTGGTGGGAGAGTCTTTCATGCGGGCAGAGAACCCGGGAGCCAAATTGAAAGAAGTTATGTTTTCGGGTGTCGAATCCTGATTTAACTCTGCAACTTTAGCGGGTACCGAACACCACTATCGTCTTGCCGCTAACGCTAATCAGTTCTTGCTCTTCGAGAGTCTTCAAGACACGCCCTGCCATCTCCCTGGAGCAGTTCACCAGCCTGCCGATCTCCTGTCGTGTGATCTTGATCTGCATGCCGTCGGGATGTGTCATGGCATCAGGTTCCTTGCTCAGATCGATTAGTGTGCGGGCGATTCGACCGGTTACGTCATAGAATGCCAGATCCCCCACTTTGCGCGTTGTGTTACGCAATCGATGCGCCATCTGCTGACCGATTGTGAATACGATCTCGGGGTGCGAACGGATATAGGTATTGAAATTCGTGTAGCTGATCTCTGCTACCTCACAGGCGTTCCTGGCACGACACCAGGCACTGCGTTCCTCGGCCTTCTCGAACAGACCCATCTCGCCAAAGAAGTCGCCGGGATTCAGGTAGGTGATGACCACTTCCTTGCCTTCATCGTCTTCGAGGATAACTGAGACGGACCCCTTGATGATGTAATAGAGGGTATCGCACTTGTCACCTTCGTAGATAATAGTGGCGCGATTGGGATAGCGCTTACGATGGCAATGGGATAAAAAATTATCCAAGTCTTCGATATGTGGCGTAATGGCCATGAGTGCCATTGATAAAACTCCTACATTTTCTAGCGAGTTAAATGTATATCACATTTAACTCTCGATTGTGAGATATCCATCACAATAATGATGGACCGAGACCCCTAAGACTGCGGGATACGCTTGGTTTTCGACTCGTTGCCAGAGCACGCCACTATCGCGGCATTTCACTCATTTCGGCTTCATTCTGGCGAATGTTAACTGTGTTAACCTAGCCCGCCTTTTCATATACTCCTTAGTATCGGTTGCAGAGGAGGTTTTCTTGATTCTCATTGCACCGCCGGCTGATAAAACTCGATTTTGGAAGCTCAAAAATCGAAGAACGGGAATGGCACAAACACAGGATTAGAGACATGAAAGCGAGAGTAAATTGGGTTGAGAACGTGATGTTTGTGGCTGAATCGGACAGCGGACACGCGATCGTGTTGGATGGAGCGCCGGCGAGTGGGGGTCGGAACATGGGCATGCGACCCATGGAGTTGATGGCACTTAGTGTCGGCAGCTGCTCGTCGTATGATGTAGTGACGATCTTGAAGAAGGCGAAACAGTGGGTAACCAGCTGTGAGGCTGAGGTTACCGCCGAGCGAGTCGATGCAACGCCTGCCGTATTCGAATCCATTCACCTGCATTTCAAGGTTACGGGCATCGATCTAAGTGAGAAGCATGTAAAGCGAGCCATCGAGCTCTCAGCGGATAAGTATTGTTCTGCATCGATCATGATGAAGAATGCGGGCGTAAAAGTTACCCATGATTTCGAAGTATTGGAATCCGAAAAATAGATACAAAGATCGGTATAGTCGGTGCAGGCTAGATGCGGTAGGTGGTTTTCTTCATGACCTGTGACATGGCAGACATCGCCTGCTTGATGGCTGCGGGCAAGTCGGCGCCGCCTGCATCTCTTGCCGACTCACCGTGATGTTTCTCATCTCGGATCATCTGCTCGAGAATTGCACGGCTCTTGTTATCATCCTGCGGAAGTTGATCGAGATGTTCTTCGAGGTGTTCACAAACCTGATCTTCCGTTTCTGCAACGAACCCCAAGCTCCATCTATCTCCTGCTAGTCCGGCAGCTGCACCCATTCCGTAGGAGAGGGTGTACCAGAGAGGGTTTAGCACACTTGGCTGGCTATCAAGCTGCTGTAGTCGTTCCTCGCACCACGCTAGATGATCGACCTCTTCCAGTGCCGACTCCTCCATGGACTGTCGTACATCGCTTAACTTGGCGGTTGCCGCCTGTCCTTGATAGAGGGCCTGCGCGCAGACTTCGCCGGTGTGGTTAATGCGCATCAACCCTGCGGCGTGCTTTCTATCTGTCTCAGTCAGCTCCAGCTCACTCTGGTCCGAGGCGGGCGAGACGCGGCGGGCGTTGCTAGAGCCTGGCACACAGCTGCGTAGCGCCTGGTCAAATTGCACCAGGCAGCGATCGAGAAAATCCAGATTTCGTTTGTTCGTCATAATCTAGCTATTCTCTCTGGCAATAGCGCGATAGGCAATATCATTTCGAAAATAGACATTTTCCCAGTGGATGTTGTGCAGAACCTTGTAGGCTTCGGCCTGCGCCTCGGATACCGTCGTACCAAGAGCGGTAGCGCAGAGCACTCTGCCGCCGTTGGTGACCACTACGCCGTCCTTTTCTGCCGTACCGGCGTGAAAGATTTTCTGATGTGACCCCAGGCTTTGTGCTAGCCCCGATATTTCGAACCCCTTTTCGTAGGATTGTGGATAGCCGCCTGCGGCGAGCACCACGCCCACCGCGGACCTGTCATCCCACTGGACCTGTTGTTCGTCCAGGGTTTGCTCCAGGGCAGCCAGACAGTGTTGAACGAGGTCCGATTGCAGTCTCATCATAACCGGTTGCGCTTCGGGGTCGCCAAAGCGGCAATTGAATTCGACTACATTGATCTCACCAGTTTCTGTGATCATCAAGCCGGCATAGAGGAAACCGGTATAGTCGTTACCGTCCTTCGCCATTCCGGCTACCGTAGGCAGGATGACCTGATCCATGATGCGTTGATAGATGACGTCGTCGACGACCGGAGCAGGGGAATAGGCACCCATGCCGCCAGTGTTTGGGCCTTTGTCACCGTCGTCTCGTGCCTTGTGATCCTGCGAAGTAGCCATCGCTAATACATTGCGTCCATCTACCATAGCAATGAAGCTAGCTTCCTCACCCTGCAGGAACCCTTCGATTACGACTCTGTGTCCTGCGTCGCCGAACTTGTTGCCCGACAGCATGTCTTCGACGGCCGCAATAGCCTCTGCCTCCGTCATTGCAACGATAACGCCCTTGCCAGCAGCCAGGCCATCGGCCTTGATCACTATGGGCGCGCCGTTCTCGGCGATGTAAGCCTTTGCCCCATCTATGTCGGTAAAGGTTTGATAGAAGGCTGTAGGGATGTTGTGGCGACTCAGGAAGTCTTTAGTGAAGGCCTTGGACCCTTCCAGCTGCGCGGCAGCTTTCGACGGTCCGAAGCAGGGCAGGTCACGCTCCTGAAAGTAGTCGACTATGCCTTCAACCAAAGGTGCCTCAGGTCCCACTATCGTTAGTCCTATGTCTTCTCTAGCAGCAAAAGCAGCTAGCGCAGAAAAATCCATAGGATCGATCGCGACATTTTCCAGCATCGGCTCGAGGCTTGTGCCGGCATTACCTGGAGCTACGAATACCTTCTCGACTGAACTTGATTGCGCCGCCTTCCAGGCTAGGGAATGTTCGCGTCCGCCGCTGCCTATAACCAATACCTTCATGATTTCGATCTCGAGTTAGTTGCGGCCTTAGTGGCGGAAGTGTCGGATGGAAGTGAAGACCATCGCGATATTCGCCTCATCCGCTGCGGCGATAACTTCGTCATCGCGCATTGAGCCTCCCGGTTGAATGACTGCAACAATGCCCGCTGCCGCGGCGGCATCAATGCCGTCTCTGAATGGGAAGAAGGCATCGGATGCCATGACCGAGCCGGTAACCTCGAGGTTCTCGTCTGCCGCCTTGATGCCAGCGATCTTCGCACTGTAGACGCGACTCATCTGCCCAGCCCCGATGCCGATAGTCTGATTGTTCTTGCAATAAACTATCGCGTTCGACTTAACATATTGCGCGACTGACCAGGCGAACAATAGATCACGTATTTCGTCTTCGCCAGGCGCGCGTGCGCTGACGACTTTCAAGTCCTCGCGAGAGATCTGATGGATGTCACGGTCTTGTACCAGCAGTCCGCCGTTGACGCGCTTATAGTCGAGCGCGGCCTCTCGATCTTCCTGCCACTGGCCGCAGCGCAATACTCTGACATTCTTCTTCGCCGCCGTGATCTCTAGCGCGGCTTTGGATATCGAAGGCGCGATGATGACCTCGGTAAATTGCTGGTCTACTATCTTCTGTGCGGTCTCGGCATCCAGTTCGCGATTGAAGGCGATGATACCGCCGAAGGCAGAGGTTGGATCTGTCTGAAAAGCGAGCTCATAGGCCTTCAACGGGGACTCGGCGATAGCTACGCCACAGGGGTTCGCATGCTTGACGATGACGCAGGCAGGTTCAACGAAGGATTTAACACATTCCAGTGCCGCATCGGTGTCGGCGATATTGTTATAGGAAAGTGCCTTGCCCTGCAGCTGTTCGGCCGTGCTGATGCTAGCCTCGCCAGGGTTTCGCTCGACATAGAAGGCGGCGTTCTGGTGTGGATTCTCACCGTAGCGCATCTCCTGAGCCTTCAGGAATTGAGTATTGAACGTCCTCGGGAAATTTGACTCCGGATCAATCTTTCCCCCTAGATAGTTGGCGATGGCGCCATCGTAAGCCGCCGTGTGCTCGAATGTTTTTACAGCCAGATCAAAGCGAGTTTCTTGATCCAGGCTGCCGTCATTTTTCTCGAGAAGCTCGATGATAGTCCCGTAGTCTGCCGGGTTGACAACGACAGCGACGAAGCGGTTGTTCTTTGCCGCTGCGCGCAACATCGTCGGGCCGCCGATATCGATGTTCTCTATGGCAGTCGGTAGGTCACAGTCGGGATTGGCAACTGTCGCCTCGAATGGATAGAGATTGACCACTACGAGATCGATTGGCGGTATGTCATGTTCTTCCATGACCGCCTGATCCTGATCGCGCCTAGCGAGGATGCCGCCGTGCACTTTCGGATGGAGGGTCTTCACCCTGCCGTCCATCATTTCAGGGAAGCCGGTGTACTCTGAGATCTCCACGGCAGGAATATTGGAATCCTTTAGCAGCTTATAAGTGCCGCCAGTAGAGAGGATCTCGATGTTGAGTTTGTTGAGAGCTTTTGCGAAGGGAACAATGCCAGACTTGTCGGAGACGCTAATCAATGCGCGACGAATGGCAGCAGATTTTTCTGTTGTCATAGGGCTATCTTTGCTTATGGGCGTAGTTGGGGTTGATGCAAAACCGACAATCTAAATTAAGCCAAACCCATTGAGCCGATTGGCCTGTCAGAGCTCAGCGAAGACTAATATTAGAGGGCCGATCGATGGAAATTAAAGTAAACCGTACAGTTTTAATTTGGTGCGTAGCGTACCACGGTTCAAACCTAGCATGATAGATGCCTTGCTTTGATTGTTGCCGCAATAGCGCATTACAGTCTCAATCAGCGGTGCCTCTACCTCGGAAATAACCATCTGGTGTAGGTCCGTAACGGGTTCGTCTTCGATGTTCTGAAAATAGCGACTAAGCGATCTTTCGACTTCGGCGCGCAGTGTATTTTCTGGTTGTGGTACTGCAGTGTTTTCTTGAGCCTGAATAGGCTCGAGGTTGTTTTGGATGCTGTCGAACTTATTCACGCGGCTTTAGCTCCAAGATCGTCCATTAGATTTTCATCCAAGCGTGAAAAATACTCTGTGATGCTATTCAGTTGCAAGGCTGGCGATTCGATAGCGTTGAATTGCTTCATAAATTCACGTGATTTTAATAGTTCTTTTACATACGCACTAACATGCTTACGTGCATACCATACTCCTTTCACGTCGCCATAGAAACTATGAAGTTTCATTAGATGTGAAAGGATTATATCCAGCCGTGTTTCTAAATCGATCTCTGGTAGCAATTTCCCCGTGCCTAGAAAATGTTCTATCTCGGCAAATATCCAAGGCTTGCCCTGTGCAGCACGACCGATCATCAATCCGTCTACCTCAGTTTGCTTAAGTACGGCGGCAGCTTTCTGCGGAGAATCGATATCACCATTCGCAATTACCGGAATCGATATCGCATTTTTAATTGCGGCGATGGTGTCGTACTCAGCATGCCCCTTGAAACGGCACTCACGAGTTCGCCCGTGAACCGTGAGTAATTGTATGCCGCTATCCTCGGCGATCTTCGCGATCTCAACACCGTTACGAGTTTCAGGGCTCCACCCGGTGCGTATCTTCAGTGTCACGGGCACGTCTACTCGTGCTACCACAGATTTTAAGATACGTTCTACTAAGTCGCGGTCTTTCAGCAGCGCCGAACCTGCAGCTTTCTTTAATACTTTCTTTGCAGGACAGCCCATGTTGATATCTATGCTGTTGGCACCAAGCTCCTCGTTAAGAGCGGCCGCCTGTGCCATTAGCTCCGGATCCGATCCTGCAATCTGCACTACGTGAGGGGCGCTGCCGTTCGGTCTTATGCGCTTCAGTCGATTGCGTTCGTTCTGCCACAGTTCCGCGTTGCTGGTGAGCATTTCGGCTATGGTTAGGCCGGCGCCAGTATCGGCGCAGATCTCACGAAAGGGCGTATCGCTAACACCAACCATCGGCGCGAGGAATAAATTATTTCTGATCTGGTAGGGGCCGATCTTTATCATTCTTGTTTTTGTGGGCTGTGCTATTGAATAGGGCCGGCTATGATAGCGGGGACGCTTTTTCAGATAAAGCAATTTGTGCGTTTTCCTTGATTCCTAATTGAAGATTTCAGTTTCTCAACTGTTGTCATTCTTCAGGGGAGGCGGAATGCGAGAGTATAGTTTACTGCCAGCGGACCGGGGTCCATGATAGCCATGCCGATCTGCACTGGCGTATTCGGTGGCATCGACTGCACAGAGCGAAGCCCTGAATCCAGATATTCGGAGGCGGTGAATTCGCGCAGTGCGATGATGCTGTTCGCGGCGCTGTTGAAACTCAGTATGAGGATAGGGAATGGCTGTTCGAATGCCGCGGTGTTGCGGATGACCGTGTTAACCATCAAGCCGTTCTCGAATGTGGGATGCGTCTGAACGGTTAGATTCTCACTTCGGATTGAACTGATAGCGGAAAATTCGGGTAATTCGCAGCCAGTAATCGAGCAGGCATATTCATAGAAGCCGCGCAGCTGTGGCAGTTGACTATACAGCTCCATGCGTTGCCACAAGACTTGGCCGCTCAGCATGACTCCTAACAGCACAATTGAAAGGAAGAGCAGGGTGCTGCGTAAGAGGCGGCTTTCTTTCCCGGTAATAAACTCGACCGGCGAGGACATTGCGCCTAGCGCGGCAAGATTTTCCTGGGGTATGGCCTCCAGCGCCTCTTCGTCGTCGAGCTGCGTTTCCAGTGCGCGAGCACGAATAGCCTCGGTCGAATCATCGCGTGATTCTTCTTCTGCCAGTTGTGTATCGGTAGTGGAGCCTTCCTCGTCTGGGCTAACTACACTCGCCGCCGCTGGCATGTCATTTTCAATGTCGCCTATCTTGAATCCGGACCAATCGGTTGCCGTATCTAGGGGCTCATGCGGGTCGAGATCAGTCTCATACTCGAGGTCCAGGTCCACGGCTGAATCTAGAGCTTGCGCAGCAGCATGTTCTGATTCTTCGGCCTCAATTGTCGCTTCAATTTCTGTATCTTCAGCAAATGAAGCTTGTTCACTCGCGGCAACATCCGTCGCTGGCGATTCCTCAGGGCGCAGAAGCTGTGAGCCCTGTAACTCTTCGGTAATTGTGCTAAGGAACTGCTCCTCGCTCTGTTCGGCCAGTCCTAATGCTGAATCGTTTTCAAGTTCAGAGTTCTCCTGGGGTGCCCCTTTGACTGGGCCTTCTTCGGGTTGATCTGCTTGTTCGGGTTCTCCGGTCTCCGGTTCCTCTTCGGTGGATTCTAAGTTTGAAAAGTACCCGAAGGAAAAAGATGCGGAAAGCTCGAGTCCTACAGGCGCCTCTTCTGGTTGTTGGCGCGAATTTACCGTTTCCGTACTTGACTCGGCTTGCTTCAGTTCTTGAGCGGGGAGCGTAGTTTCCTGGCGTGGTTCATGGTCGGAAGGTTGAGTCTGTATCTCCTCTGCTTCTTCATCGGCGTCAAAGTCTGTCACCTCCTGTTCTGAAAAGGAGTTAAGGATGTCCTCTTCAAACCCCGTATTTGATTCGGCTTGCTGTGGTTCTTGGGCGGAAAGCGTCGTTTCCTGACTTGGTTCATGGTCGGAAGGGTGGGCCTCTAGCTCCTCTGTTTCTACATCGGCGTCAAAGTCTGTCACTTGCTGTTCTGAAAAGGAGTTAAGGATGTCCTCTTCAAACCCCGTATTTGATTCGGCTTGCTGTGGTTCTTGGGCGGAAAGCGTCGTTTCCTGACTTGGTTCATGGTCGGAAGGGTGGGCCTCTAGCTCCTCTGCTTCTACATCGGCGTCAAAGTCTGTCACTTCCTGTTCTGAAAAGGAGTTAAGAATGTCCTCTTCAAACCCCACTTCAAGCACTTCATCGGTCTCTTCGGCGGGCTGCTGTTGTGGCAGCTCCTGAAGAGGTTCTTCTACTACATTCTCGTCTTCCAAGGTTAGCGGCGTGTCAGAGATGATGGGTTCTTCCCTACCCAACAGTTCTTCGGCGACCGTGATGAAGAATTCTTCGTTGACGGTTTCCGATTGCTCCAATTTTTCGTGCAGGATCTTGGCAGAGGCGGGATCGGCTGCATCAGTTTCGTCGTGCTCGGGCTCCCTCAGGGCGCTTCTGGTAAGGAAGCGAGAGGGGTCGAAGTATTCCTGGGGATTGTTGCCGACGAATACCGACTCGCCCGGGGCTAATTCGGCGTCATCTTCTTCCGAGATAAGGAAATGGTCTATCGCTTCGAAAACGTTGAGGCAGGCACCGCATCTAACCTTTCCGGCGGCCGCTGCCAATACACGCGAATTTGTATTGAACGTGGATTCACAGGCAGGGCATTGAGTAACATTAAACGACATGCGGAGGTACTTCGGGCAACAAGTTTGACTGGGATTGTAGGTCAATCCCTGTGCCTTGCCTACAACAAGCTCATATCACTGGGCAGTTAGTCAGAGCGAATGCCGCTTAATCTTGTCCATTCTTCGCTAAATACCGGCGCATCCATTTCAAACCAACTTCCATAGTGAGTCAGCAATGCATCAGCCTGCTCGGCCAGTATGCCAGAGAGCACTAACTGTCCGCGTGGGCGCACGAGGCTGGAGAATCTGCTGGCAAGCTGTGTGAGTGGTTCGGCGAGTATATTAGCAACGAGTATATCCGCTCGTTGTGACTCAAGCTCCCTGGGAATATTCTCGGGGAGATAGCATTCGATCACCCCCTCGGGTATTCGATTTCGCCTCGCGTTCTCTATGGTCGCCGTGACGGCCTGAGGATCGTTGTCAACGGCAATCACTCGAGGGGCACCCAGCAGTGCGGCACCGATGCCGAGGATACCGGAGCCGCATCCATAGTCGATAACAGTGCTCTCGCTGTTTACGTTTTGTTCGAGCCACTGTAGGCAGAGGCTGGTAGTCCCATGGCTGCCGCTGCCGAAAGCGAGGCCAGGGTCGAGCATGATGTTGATTGCGCCTGGGTTCGGCGGGTCTTGCCAGCTGGGACAGACCCAGAGTCGCTTGCCGAATTGCATGGCTTTGAAATCAGACATCCACGCTCTCTCCCACGCCTGATCTTCTAGAATTTCAAGCGTCAATAGGGCCTTGTCCTCAACAGCTGGATGCTGTTGTAGCAGGAAGATCAGTCCATCGAGATTAACGTCGTGCTCAAACAAACAGACAAGATCAACTTTATCCCACAAAGGAGTGCTACCTGGCTCCTTTTGAAATATCGGTTGATCTTCAGCGTCGAGATAGCTGATTGACAGGCCGTGATGATCCAGCAGCATCTGTTCGAGAGTTTCAAGCTGATCGGATCTGACTTGAACCCTTAGTTGCTGCCATGACATAGTGAGAAAGCTCGAGGTGTTCTAAAGACCTAGTTTCTTTTCGAGGTAGTGAATATTCACGCAGCCTTTTTGAAACTCTGCATCTCGCACCAGATCTTGATGCAGCGGAATATTGCTCTTGATGCCATCGATTAGCATTTCATCCAGCGCGATCTGTGTGCGTTTCAGGGCAGTTTCCCGAGAATTTGCATGGCAGATTAGTTTGGCGATCAATGAGTCGTAGTGCGGAGGCACTGTGTAGCCGCTGTAGAGGTGAGAATCCACCCGTACGCCATTACCGCCAGGGGCATGAAACATTTTGACCTTGCCTGGGCTGGGCATGAAGGTAGCGGGGTCTTCTGCATTTATGCGGCATTCGAAAGCATGCCCGCGAATCACGATATCTTCTTGTTTATAGGACAGAGGTGCGCCACCTGCAATCCGTAATTGTTCTTTAACGATATCGACGCCGGTTACCATTTCCGTTACAGGGTGTTCAACTTGCACTCGGGTATTCATTTCGATGAAATAGAAAGATTCGTCTTCATACAGGAATTCCAGGGTGCCGGCACCGCGATATTTCATGTCCTGGCATGCGCGAATGCAGGTCGCAGCGACTTCTTTGCGAATGGCATCGGGAATGCCGGGAGCAGGTGCTTCTTCTATGACCTTCTGGTGACGCCTTTGTAAAGAGCAATCGCGATCGCCTAGATACAGGGCGTTGCCCTTGCCGTCCCCTATCACCTGGATCTCAACGTGACGTGGGTTTTCCAGGAACTTCTCCAGATACACGACGCCGCTGCCGAAGAAAGACTTCGCCTCGGACTGTGTAACATAGATTGCCTTGAGCAGTGCGGCTTCGTTGTGAACTACGCGCATGCCACGTCCACCTCCTCCAGCAGCTGCCTTGATAATGACTGGATAGCCTATCTCCTTAGCCAGGCTCAGGGTACGCTCGTTATCGTCGTCAAGAGGGCCGTTGGAGCCTGGTACTGTAGGCACGCCTGCCTTGAGCATGACGTCGATGGCAGATACCTTGTCTCCCATCAATCTGATGGTATCTGCAGTGGGGCCGATAAAAACGAATCCGCTGTTCTCTACCTGTTCGGCAAAGTCCGCATTCTCAGACAGAAAGCCGTAGCCCGGGTGGACGGCATCAGCATCTGTCACTTCCATGGCGGAGATGATGGCAGGAATATTCAGGTAACTTTCGGTAGGACTGGGAGGGCCGATGCATACAGACTCATCCGAGAGTCGCACATGCATTAGATCTTTGTCCGCGGTCGAATGTACGGCAACTGTTTTGATTCCGAGCTCTTTGCAAGATCTGAGTACGCGCAATGCGATCTCGCCTCGATTAGCTATTAAAACTTTTTCAAGCATGTAACTATCCTTCGGTTAGGCTGGGTACATAAAGAGCGATCTAAACTATTCTGATCAGTGGTTGATCGAACTCGACCGGTTCACCATCTTCAACAAGAATCGCTTCCACCACACCGGCGTGGTCAGCTTCGATCTGATTCATCATCTTCATAGCCTCGACTATGCAAACAACGTCTCCTGCCTTCACATGTTTTCCAACCTCCACAAAAGCCGGAGAAGAAGGGCCGGGTGAGCGATAGAAAGTTCCAACCATGGGCGACTTGATCGCATTTCCACCCTGTGCCGCAGGCGCTGGAGCTTCAGCGCTCGGTGTCGCTTCGGCCGCAGCAACTGGAGCCGCTGCGGCAACAGCAGGCGCTTGATAGGCAACTGGCGCTGGACCGGACGAGGCACCACGGCTAATTCGCACAGATTCCTCGCCTTCCTTAATTTCGATCTCAGCTATGTCGGAGGCTTCCAACAGTTCAATCAGTTTTTTTACTTTTCTTATGTCCATAAAATATCCCGCCTAGAGTCTTAGTTAGCCAGTTTTCTGCAAGCAGCCTGGAGTGCCAGTTCGTAGCCCTGAGCTCCCAAGCCAATTACACAGCCGACAGCGATGTCGGAAAAATAGGAATGATGCCGGTACGCCTCGCGGCTGAATAAATTTGATAGATGCACTTCGATGAAGGGAATCTCCGATGCAAGGATTGCGTCGCGTATCGCAATGCTGGTGTGGGTGAAGCCGCCAAAATTAACGATCATGAATGCGGTGCCATCTTTACGCGCCACATGCAGTCGGTCGATTATCTCGCCCTCGGAGTTGCTTTGCAGGCTGTCGAATTCGTGGCCGGACTCGGAGCACTTGGTGGCGAGACGCTGATTGATGTCTTCGAGGGTATCCGATCCGTAGATGTGAGGCTCACGACTACCGAGTAAATTCAGGTTGGGCCCATGCAGGGCCAATATTGATGCCATGTTCTTATCCCTAATGTGACGGACAGGACGCAATCGCCCAGAACGCTTAATCAGCTATTTTGGCGGCATTTTCTCAGAAAATAGAGCGGATTTCACGCTTTTTTGCGAAGGACAAGGCTGGTTTAGGGGTTTAGCAGGAATTCGAAGCGCTGCGGCGGATAGCAGAATCCCCAATCGGCACAGCCCTGATAGTAGATGAGGATTCTGGCGTCTGGGTTAGGCACGGTGCTAAGGCTGAGATCGATATCGAGTCGGCCATAATACGCTTCTATGTCGCCGAAGAACTGGTCGGTCTTCTTCAGGCCTTCGGGCAATTCGTAATCCACTTCTAGCTCTTCCGACTCGGCATTCTGGCTAAGAGTGAAGTTGAATGCATGGCGATACAGGTAGTGGCCAGGAGGTAAGTCCCACACGATATTAAATCGTCCGGGACTGACTGCGCTTACGTAGAAGGGGAATGCCTGCTCTAGCGGCAGCGGCTGCTGTATATCGGACTTCGGCTCGAGGCCGGAGATAGAACGAGTTCCGAGTTGGGCTTGTGCTAGGCTGCTGAGCAGCAGCAACGTGCTGAGCAGGAGGCACTGTTTGAATCGAAATGCGGAACTCATCTTCATACTAGTGAGACCAGTAAAATTGGAAAATGTTTCCCTAAGCCTGATATCGATCGAAGACCAGGCAGGCATTCGTGCCGCCGAAGCCGAAGCTGTTTGACATGACACGATTTAGTGTGACGTTGTCTTGACGTTGCAGAGCTATCGGTAGACCCTGCGCAGCCTCGTCGAGATTCTCTATGTTGGCCGAGGCGGCGATGAAATCGTTCTCCATCATTAACAGGCTGTAGATGGCTTCTTGAGCACCTGCAGCGCCCAGTGAGTGTCCTGTCAGTGATTTGGTCGAATTGATTACGGGAACTTTCTCGGTAAATACACTTTGGATCGCGCGCAGTTCCGACACGTCGCCTGCTGGTGTGCTTGTGCCGTGTGTGTTGATGTAGTCGACAGACCCTGCAAGGCCTGCAGTGGCGATCTGCATAGCACGAGCGCCGCCTTCACCAGCGGGAGCCACCATGTCGTGACCGTCGGAAGTGGCCGCATAGCCAGTTAGCTCTGCATAAATTTTTGCGCCTCTTGCCAAGGCGTGATCGAGCGATTCCATGACCAGAACCGCGCCGCCTCCGGCGATAACGAAGCCATCGCGGTCTGCATCGAAAGCGCGTGATGCCTTCTCGGGAGTATCATTGTACTTCGTTGAGAGTGCGCCCATAGCATCGAACATATGGCTCATGGTCCAATGTTCTGCCTCGCCTCCACCGGCGAAGACGATATCCTGTTTGCCCAATTGAATCAGCTCCGCTCCGTGGCCAATGCAGTGCGCACTGGTCGCGCAGGCAGAAGAGATGGTGTAGTTCACACCCTTAATTTTAAACGGAGTGGCCAGACACGCTGAGGTCGTGCTGCTCATGGTGCGGGTTACCCGATAGGGCCCGACTTTGCGCAGCCCACGATCACGCATGATATCGGTAGATTCGAGCTGGTCTTCGGAAGAGCCGCCTCCAGAACCCATTACCAGTCCGGAGCGGAAATTTGAAACCTGGTCTTCTTCGAGATTTGCATCAATGATCGCCTGCTCCATAGCCAAATAGGCATAGGCGGAAGCGTCACCCATAAATCGAAGGATCTTGCGATCTATCAGTTCCTTAGTATCGATCTGAACGGAGCCACTGACATGACTGCGCATGCCAATCTCTTCGTAGGTTGGATTGTGACGAATGCCGCTGCGACCCGTTTTAAGAGAATCAAGCACCGACTCCTTGTCATTGCCTAAACAGGAAACTATTCCAATACCAGTAACAACAACTCGCTTCATACGATTCCCCAAATCAAAAATTATTCACCGAAGCAGTGCTTTAGAATGAACTTCCTGGCGTGAATAGACCGACCTTTAGTGCCTTGGTGGTATAGATTTGCTTCCCATCAACGGATACTTGGCCATTAGCTATGCCCATAACCAGGCTTCTATTGATTAGCCGGCTGATCGACAGTTCGTAAACCACCTTCTTTGAGGTCGGCAGTATTTCGCCAGTAAATTTTACTTCGCCTGCTCCCAGCGCTCGACCCTTCCCAGGATGCCCGCTCCAACCGAGGAAGAACCCCAATAGCTGCCATAGGGCGTCTAGTCCCAGACAGCCCGGCATCACAGGATCCCCTGGGAAGTGGCAGGCAAAAAACCAAAGATCGGGTTTAATGTCCAGTTCAGCCACTATCTGCCCCCTGCCATGATCCCCGCCGTCGGCATTGATTTCCACTATTCGGTCGAGCATGAGCATATTATCTATGGGCAATTTGGCGTTGCCTGGACCAAATAGGCGTCCATAGCCACAATCTACCAATTCTTCCAGACTGTAGGAGTTTTTAGGGACAAAGATGTGTTCTTCGTTATTCATGAGTTCGTCAAACCCCTCCGAGGGGTGCTATGGAAAGCATGCGATGTTATCGCGCCGAGGCTAAATAATCGATCATAAATTGCCTATGATCGACGTTCAGGCCCTTGAATAGACTCTATTTAATAATATAGACGATATTTTGCTACTATGTCGTTCCGTTTTTAATTCTCTACCCGTGCAGGTGGCAGTATTCTCTATGTTAATTCCCGTTATTCTTGCCGGTGGTATAGGTTCTAGACTCTGGCCCGTATCTCGATCGATGTTGCCGAAGCAATTTATTGATTTCCCGAATATGCAAAGTTCCCTATTTCAGAATACCCTGTCTCGCCTCGAAGGTGTTTCCGATATCGAAGACCCTATAGTTGTCTGTAACAGCGATCATCGATTTTTGGTGGCTGAGCAGCTAAGGCAAATCGGAAAAGAGCATTGCAATATCTTACTAGAGCCCATGGGTCGAAACACGGCACCAGCCGTCACATTGGCGGCGCTGCTTGCACAGCAAAACAGCGCAGACCCCTATCTGTTAGTGCTGCCTGCAGATCATATTATTCAAGACCAATCTGCATTTCAGCAGGCAATAGCTTTTGCGCTGCAAGCGGCGAAGCAGCATAAGCTCGCAACATTTGGTATAGTGCCAAGTGTCCCAGAAACAGGCTATGGCTACATAGAAAAAGGCGAAGCCCTTGAAGATTTAGACGGATATTCTGTCAGGCAGTTTGTGGAGAAGCCCGATCAGAAAACGGCACAGTCTTATCTGGATAGCGGTAATTTCTATTGGAATAGCGGTATGTTCCTCTTCTCTGCATCCGTCTATCTGGCGGAGTTAAAACTGCATGCCCCAGACATTCTCGAAAGCTGCCATGAAGCCTATGCGGAGATCGAACAGGGTAAAGACTTTCAGTTCATCCCGGAAGCACTCTTTGCCGCTTGCCGCAGCGAATCTATCGACTATGCCGTAATGGAGAAGACAGATGCAGCGGTCGTGATTCCGCTGGCTGCGGGTTGGAATGATCTGGGAGCCTGGGATGCGATCTGGGACGTGCAGCCCAAAGACGGGCAGGGCAATGCAATCTCGGGCGATGTGCTCATCGCCGATGTGAAAAATAGCTACATCGAAGCTCAGTCTCGGCTCGTCGCTGTTGCAGGAGTAAATGATGTTGTCGTAGTAGAGACAGCTGACGCCGTATTGGTTACTCAGCGCTCGCAGGTGCAGTCGGTGAAGAGATTGGTACAACAGTTGCATGACAAAGACCGAGAGGAAAGCACGCTGCATCGCTTAGTCTACCGGCCTTGGGGATCGTATGAGATTCTGAGTAAAAGACCGGGCTATCAGGTTAAGCACCTCGTGGTGCAAGCGGGAGCATCGATCTCATTACAGTTGCACCATAAACGGGCAGAGCATTGGACCGCTCTCAAGGGAGTCGCGGTGGTAACCTGCGATGACAGGGAGTTTAAGCTACACCCTAACGAGTCGGCGTATATTCCCGTGGGGAGCAAGCACCGGCTGACCAATACCAGCGACGAGCCTGTTGAGATAATTGAGGTGCAAATTGGTGAGCACCTTAGCGAGGATGATATCGTCCGATTTGAGGATCGCTATGACAGGGTGTAGCTATTTTCCGGATAGTATATCTACTAATTCTGTAGACTCGTTTATCGTGTGAACAATATCATTAACTCTATTCAAAGAATTATATAACAAGGATCATCTGATTTATGGCTACTATTAAGAAATGCTTATTCCCGGCTGCTGGTTACGGCACGCGCTTCTTGCCAGCTACCAAGGCAATGCCGAAAGAGATGCTGCCTATCGTCACTAAGCCATTGATCCAATACGGTGTGGAAGAGGCAATGGACGCAGGTATCGACGAGATGGCGATCGTGACCGGTCGTGGCAAACGTGCGATAGAGGATCATTTTGATATCAGCTACGAATTAGAGCAGCAGATTGCTGGCTCCGACAAAGAAGAGCTGCTCAAGAGTACGCGACACTTAATGGACCGTTGCACATTTTCCTATACACGCCAGGTGGAGATGAAGGGCTTGGGTCATGCCATTCTCGTCGGAGAAACACTCATCGGGCATGAGCCGTTTGCGGTGGTACTGGCAGACGACTATTGTGTTACAGAGGGGCCTGGGGTTCTTGAGCAGATGGTCAAGCTATACGAGAAGTATCAATGCAGCATCGTCGCAATTGAAGAAGTGGCCAAAGACGAAACACACAAATATGGAATAATTGAAGGTGATCTTGAGGAAGAGGGTATTTATCGCATTCGTAATATGGTTGAGAAGCCTGCGCCTGAAGAAGCCCCTAGCAATCTTGCGATTATAGGTCGCTACATACTTAGTGCAGATATATTCGATGTCATTCGCAATACACCTCTGGGCAAAAATGGCGAAATGCAGATTACCGATGCCCTGCAGATTCAGGCCCAGCAAGGTAATGTAATAGGATATAAGTTTGCCGGGCGCAGGTTCGATTGCGGCAGCATAGATGGCTTTATCGAGGCCACAAATTATACCTATAATGCGCAAGGGAACTAGGAGGAGGTGTGAGGTTCGTAACTATCACCTTGGCACCGTGCTTTCGGAGTCGTAATCGACCCACCATTCCATCAATAAGAATAAAGGCCAAATAAATGACCGAAGAATTAAGCTGCTTTAAAGCCTACGATGTAAGAGGGCGGGTCCCAGATCAACTGAATAGCGACATCGCCTATAGAATTGGTCGTGCTTACGCCGAGTTCTTGAAGCCTGAGCGCGTCGTTGTCGGTTTTGATATTCGTCTAAGCAGCCAGGAACTGTGCGCATCCCTCAGTCGCGGGCTGATCGAGTCGGGCGTAAACGTCATCAATATTGGTCAGTGCGGTACTGAAGAAATATACTTCGCTACGAGCCATCTGCAAGTAGACGGCGGCATCGTGGTTACGGCGAGTCATAATCCGGCGGACTTCAACGGCATGAAATTCGTTCGCGAATCCTCGAAGCCGATCAGCGGTGATACGGGCCTCAATGAGATCAAGCGCCTTGCCGAGAACAATGAATTCTCTGCGCCAGGCGAGCCGGGTTGCATCAGCTTCGAGGACCCGCAACCTGCATACATCGCGCACCTGCTGAGCTACGTCGACGTCGACAAGCTGAGTAAGCTGAAGATCGTGTGTAACGCAGGGAATGGCGGTGCTGGATCTACTATCGATGCTATTCAGCAGTTTCTCCCCTTTGAATTTCACAAAGTACACCACGAAGCCGACGGCACCTTCCCCAACGGAGTGCCGAATCCCTTGTTAGAAGAAAATCGAGCGCCAACGATTGACGCTATTCTGGCTGAGAGTGCCGATCTTGGCATCGCATGGGATGGCGATTTCGATCGCTGTTTCTTTTTCGATGAGAATGGTCGTTTTATCGAGGGCTACTACATTGTCGGACTTCTCGCCCAGAGTTTTCTGGAAGCGAATCCCGGCGGCAAGATTGTGCATGACCCACGCCTGACCTGGAATACTCAGGAGATTGCTGAGGAGTTTTCGGGAGAGGCTATCCTGTGCAAGACCGGTCATGCATTCATCAAAGAGCGAATGCGAGAAGAAGACGCCGTATATGGTGGAGAAATGAGCGCTCATCATTACTTCAGAGACTTCTTCTACTGTGACAGCGGCATGATCCCGTGGCTGTTGGTAGTTGGACTGATGTCAAAGTCCGGTAAGAAACTTTCCGAGCTAGTGGATGAAAGAATGCTGGCCTACCCGGCGAGTGGCGAGATTAATCGGGAGGTCATTGATCCCAAGGCATTGTTAGAGAAGATCGAGAAACACTACGCGAAGACCTGCGACGGCATCGATCAGACAGATGGGCTGAGTATGAGCTTTGATAACTGGCGCTTCAACATTCGTATGTCCAACACCGAACCCGTAGTGCGCTTGAATGTAGAATCTCGTGGTGATGAAGCGCTGATGTTAGAGAAGACCAAGGAATTGCTCGCGTTCCTGGACTAACGCAAAAGCATTTCTTGGCGGCTGACTAGCTTCTTTCTGTGGAGATTAGCGATGCGAAGAGTTTTAATCTTTGGAAACTCAGGGTCTGGGAAGTCGACTATTGCCTCCAGGCTCGCCGATGAGTCTGGATTGGCTCACATGGATCTGGACTCCCTTGCCTGGCTGCCGACTAAGCCACCACAGCGTATGCCCTTGACAGAATCGCTCCGCTTGATGAGCGAGTTCACTTCGAAGAATGAATCGTGGGTCGTCGAAGGATGCTACACGGACCTATTGGAGGCGCTCAGCGATAAGGCCAGTGAGGCCCTGTTTTTGGATCTTTCGGTCGAGCAATGCATGGAAAACGCGAAGGCCAGGCCGTGGGAGCCCCATAAGTATAAATCCAGGGAAGAGCAAGATGCTAACCTCGAGATGTTGCTAAGGTGGATCGTACAATATGAGAGTCGAGACGATGTCTTTTCGTTGGCGGCCCATACCAGGTTTTTTGAGGATTTCCCCGGAACGAAAACCCGTGTAGTCTCAAATGAGCATTCCTTCGTTTAAATAACAGGAGAATAGCCATGCGTATGATCCATCGAATACTCGTCCTCACCCTTCTCATAGTCTTTGCATTCCTTTTCGGCTCCATTGGCAGTATGAATGGCATGGCTATCTTCCTGATTCTCGCCTTCCTGTTCGAGGTTGCATTTTGGTTTGGTCTGCTCAAGAGCATGAAGCGGCCGCAAGAATCACAGCATCCCTAAACTGCTCACACTTAGTAGCAGGAAGTCCTTTTGCATAGAGTCGAATTTGATCGTATAGAGTTGCAGCCGGATAGGCTCTTAGTCGGCATGCGTGCTGCGATGTCGATGGTGCAGGATGCCACGGCAGGTCTCTGGCAGCGATTCATGCCGCGCAGGAATGAAGTCACCAATACAATCGGCGAAGCGCTCTACTCTGTGCAGAATTTTGAAGGGCTGAGCGGATTCGAGAATTTCACTGCGGATACAGTTTTTGAGAAATGGGCGGCGGTCGAGGTGCGAGATCATGAAGCTGTGCCCGCAGGCATGGAGGCGTTCCTGTTGCGAGCTGGGCACTATGCTGTATTCGATCATCAAGGCCCGCCAAGCCAGTTTCCGAAGACCTTGCAATTCATATTTTCAGAATGGATGCCGCAGTCGAAATGGCAGCTGGATGACCGAGAGCATTTCGAGGTCTTGCTCCCGGGCTGGCGTGCAGACGATCCCGAGGCGCGGGAAGAGGTTTGGATTCCAGTTCGAGAACAGGGCCCACAGGACAGCCAATAATGATACTTGAAGTTGCCACTCTGGATGTGAAGACCGGCATGGAGCAGACGTTTGAACGCGCCTTCGCTGAGGCGCAGACTATTATCGTGGGGATGCAGGGTTACATCTCTCATGAACTTCGCCGTTGCATTGAGAACGAAGGCCGCTACCTGCTTTTAGTGCACTGGCAAACTCTCGAGGATCACACTGTAGGCTTTAGGGAGTCTGAAGAGTACGAGCTATGGCGGGAATTGCTTCATCATTTCTACGATCCATTCCCGACCGTAGAGCATTTTCGTCCTGTAGAGTTTTCTTGATGGAGTCGGCCGACTCCACAAGTTTTCAGCAATAGCCTTCACAATAAGCCTTTTTTCTGCAGAACTTCGTCCCAGCCCAGGCTTTGTCGATAAAGTTTAGGGTGGATCTAAACAATTTGATCTGCCAACCCTCGGCTAGGCTTGACCCTCAGCGCAGGGGTAGCGCCACGATCAAGCGTCACGCCAGCGCGCCGTCCTGTCCAGCAGCCCTGCGGTCGACGCATCGAGGCTGTCATCGGGGGCTGTCATCGCGGAATAGACCTTGGCAGACAGCTTCTTGCCCAGTTCAACTCCCCATTGATCGAAGGCATTAATATTCCAGACTACACTCAACGTGTAGACCCTATGTTCATAAAAGGCGAGGAGCATGCCAAGGTTATAGGGGTTGAGTCGCTCGAGTAGCAGTGTGTTGCTGGGTTTATTGCCGGCCACGTTCTTGTGGCTGGCGGTGGTGTCACGATGCCCTTCCATCAACGCCAGGCTCTGGCTAAAACAATTAGCCAGCAGGTGGTTGTGCGCGTCTGCACTACCGGTAGAATCGCTGTTCGCGCAGGCGATGAAGTCGACTGGAATAAACTCTGTGCCCTGGTGCAGGAGCTGAAAGTAAGAATGCTGTCCATTGGTTCCGGCTGTGCCCCAGATGACGTCGCCAGTCCGATAGTCGACGGGATTGCCTTGCAGGTCTACGCTCTTGCCGAGACTCTCCATGGTTAGCTGTTGGAGAAACGATGGCAGCAGGTTCAGACGCTGACTATAGGGTACGACTGCTGTGCTGTTGGCATTGAAAAACTCGCGATACCAGTAGCTGGAAAGGGCAGACACCACCGGGATGTTCTGCTCTAGCGGTGCCGTCCTAAAGTGTTCATCCATCGAATGAGCTCCGGCTAGTAGCTGGAGAAACCCGTCCATACCAATCGCGAGAGCTATCGGCAGGCCGATGGCCGACCAAAGCGAGAAGCGACCGCCAACCCAGTCCCATAGCGGATAGAGATTCTTCTCGTCTATGCCAAATTTTGTGGCAGCAGTTAAGTTTGTGCTTATCGCGACAAAGTGCTTTGCCGTGGCCGTGGCATCCGCCTCCGCTAGTAGCCATTTGCGTGCCGCCTCGGCGTTCTTCAGCGTCTCCAGGGTGGTGAAAGATTTAGATGCGACGACGAAGAGGGTTGTCTCGGGCTGGAGATTTTTCAGTGTATTTTGTAGATGAGATGGATCGATGTTCGATACGAAGTGCACCGCTAGCTTTGCGGCTGCGAAGGAACTAAGCGCGTCGCACACCATCGCAGGGCCAAGATCGGAACCGCCTATGCCGAGATTCACGACATCGGTGATTTCCTTTCCGCTATAACCAAGCCACGTGCCGCTATGTACAGCGTCCACGAGTTCCGCCATGCGCTTGAGGGTATTGGATACTTCGGGATACGCTGTGGCCGCAGCCGGGTCGCGCAGGGCGACGTGAAGAGCCGCTCGCTGCTCTGTCGTGTTGATCTCTTCGCCGGCAAACATTGCAGCTATGGCAGCGGGTAGTTGTCGCTGCCGGGCAAGATCGACAAGAAGCGGAATCGTCTCAGCGGACAGGAAATTTTTAGAATAGTCGAACAGCAAATCTTCGTGACAGAGCGAGTAGTCCTCGAAGCGGCTTTCATCGCTGTCGAATAGTTCGCGCAGGCGGAAGTCTGTTCGCTTAAAGTTTTCGCTGTGATTTTGCAGCGCCACCCAGGCCGCATTGTCATTCAAACCGGTCATGTATTGCTTACTCTTGAACTGCTTGATAGTTCTGTGGCGGGTCCTTTGGCTTCGGCTTTCGAAACAGCGCCATTACGCCATCCTTTTTGGCGATGTTGTAGATATCCACGAAGGGCCGATAGTGTTGCACGATAATATTGTTGCTGTATTCGGCTTCGCCGAAATTGTCTGGAACTCGATCCTTCGGGTAATAGGCTGTGCCAAATAGATAGTCGAGAAAATTAAACTCGGAAGAGAAATTTTTATCGATCGCTTCGGGGTGGTTCGAGTGGTGCCAGCGATGGAACTTGGGGTTGCTCGCGAAGTAGCCAAGCCAATGCGCGTCCTTGATGTTGCCATGGCCATAGCGACCCCAGAAATCGCGGAAGGATATGTAGAGAAATACCAGTGCGGGATCAGGCTGAAAATACGTTACCAGCATAAGGTAGGGCGCGGCGAAAAAGGCTTTGTCGATTACGTGAAAGCGACTCGTAGAGAATGAATCGAGAGTGCGAGAGCTGTGGTGGACTCTATGGAATTGCCATAGAAATGGAATTTTGTGTGACAGGAAATGAGACACATAATAAGTGATATGACCCATGAACAATAGCGCCAGGAAACTCCACCCCCAGTGCAAGTTGCTTAGCGACCCTTGCAGATAAGCACCTTGGCCGGCATGTTGCTGTGCATAGGTGACGAGCCAGGCTACGAAGGCTGCGTTTATCATCGTGTGCAGGTGGATGCGATGATAGGTGTGTATCAGATCGTTGATCATGCCTGTTCTGACAAAAGGCTGCTTTTTCAGGGGCACTAGACGTTCGACGATTGGGATGATCCAAATCCAACCGTAAAGCGACAGCATTAGCAGCCATTCCTGTGTTACCGGTGTCAACATACCTTAGTGCTAGCCAATCTTTAGAGTGATGTTAGGGAGTGCAAAGCGCCGCTCAATGGGTTCTGCATGCCCGAATGCTGGGCGCCTTCGGCCCGATTGCAACGTGCTTACTTTAACAAATATCAATCTAAGTTAGTATGCTTCATTTCCTCGTCCACGGGCCGATTGCTAGCACTATGAAGAGTACAAATTTCGGATACATTCCCGCACTCGATCATCTGCGTGGCTTCGCCGCGGTGCTGGTGTTGTTCTTCCATGGCTCCCATTTCATCTCCCATAAGCTGGTCTTTAATACGCCCTATGATCCGGCAAACTGGCCGCAAACCGGTAACCCTTTCTCGGCTCTGGTCATAGAAGGGCATACGGCCGTCTCCTTGTTTTTTCTATTGAGTGGTTTCGTATTTACCGTGGGTTCGCTGCAGAAGAAGTTGGATTATAGAGGCTTCTATCGCAATCGCTTGCTGCGAACCTACCCCTTGTTCCTGTTCTTCTTGTTTCTGGGAGTGGCATTCGGCGCTGGAGACTTCAGTATACTCGCCTTGCTGAAGACAGTTTTCTTCATGGCAAATAGCGATACTGCGTTTAACGGAGGGGCATTCACCTACGTTTTCTGGTCCATCGCCGTGGAATGGCACTTCTATTTGCTGTTTCCACTATTACTTCTAGCTGCGCA
>CAXBLN010000003.1:0-49060 GCA_963976555.1 uncultured Gammaproteobacteria bacterium | reverse complement strand
AAAGCGGAAACTTGAAAGCTGCTCGTTGTTATAAGAAAACGGGAATACGGTTTAGGAAAGAATCACTGGTTTTGGGTATGGCGCTAAAGCGGAAACTTGAAAGCTGCTCGTTGTTATAAGAAAACGGGAATACGGTTTAGAAAGAATCGCTGGATTGAAGTATGGCGCTAAAGCGGAAACTTGAAAGCTGCTCGTTGTTATAAGAAAAGGGGGGAACAAAGAAAAACCCCCAAGCCCCGAGCTTTAGCTATTTGCAACCAAACGCTGTATCCCTTACAGCGCAGAATCGCAAAGTGCAAAAATATTAGCACAGACCTAATCGCTGTAACCGATGGGTTACAATTTGTCACAATACCTCGTGTTCAGTGCCTTCGCCCCGTGTGCGTTCTGATTTTTTTCTCAATTAGAATGTTAAAACAACACCAAAAAACCGAACGAGCGCTTGGTATTAGAACTTTCTCATTCTGTGTTTTGCGAATATCAAATCGAGGTGATGTCTATTGCTCTGAGTCGGTAGGTAGTAGACCCATCTTCTTGGCGCGTATTTCCCAGTTCTTTCTAGCCAGGGCCCGCATGTCCTCATCGCTGTCCATCTCATCGACGATCTCGATACCGAGTAGGGTTTCGATAATATCCTCCATGGTGACTATGCCTTCCGTGCCGCCGTATTCGTCGACTACCAGTGCGATATGCTCATTATTCGCTATGAACTTATCGAGCAAGTCGGGAATTGGAGTAGCGCTGTGGGAGATGATGATGTCGCGGCGTAGCGAATTTAGACTCGCGTCGCCTTTGCCTTCCACCAGGTTAAGCAAAAGTTCGTCCTTGAGGACGTAGCCGGTTACCTTGTCATTGCTCTCTTGGTAAATGGGTATTCTGGAGAACGCGAGTTCCAAATTGCGTTCGTGAAATTCTTGAATGGTTGTGGCACCGTTTTCCGCTACAACCACGATGCGTGGTGTCATTACATCTTTCACTAGGATGCGATTGAAGCGTAGTAGGTTCTTGATAATCTTCTGCTCGCTCTCCTTGAGGATTCCAATTTCTTTGCCGAGTTCCGTGATCACTAAAAAGTCGCTTCGGCTTAGTACTGGCTTATCCTTATCCTTCTTCAGATTCTTGGTGATAAGCTGGCTTAGCCAAATCATGGGGGCGAGTATGATCATCAGTATATTGATGATGCGTATTGAGAGCGGAGCTAGCGCCTGCCAGTTATTCGCGCCGAGGGTTTTAGGAATAACCTCCGAAAAAATCAGAATCGCCAGTGTCATGAAGCCTGCTATGAATCCTTCCCAGCTGACGATTGTTAGCCCGAGAACTTCGATGTTGCCCGACCCAAAAATTACTGCAGCCTGGGCGCCGACGCCAATAGCACCGACAGTGTGGGCGATGGTGTTGAGCGTGAGTATTGCCGCAAGGGGTCTATCTATATCTTCTTTGAAGCGAGAGAGGTTTCTTGAGATTGCGGTGCTATCTCTGTCTTGAGTGGCTACATAGGCCGGCGTGATGCTCAGAAGCACAGCTTCCAGTATCGAACAGAGAAAAGAGAAAAAAATACCGGCGACGAAAAATGTGACTAAAAGCCCCATCAATGAACCATATAGCTTAGGAACGAGTCGGTATTCTCACACGAACCAAATACGGCGTACAGCGAAATTAGGCAGCAAGGCCCCTGGAGTCAATCAGGTATCGAGCCCCAGAGCCTTAGTGACTAAGTCCCGGTTCAGTAGGTTTCTGGAATTTAGGTACCCTGCCGAGCAGCGAGCGCAGCCGATCTGGCAGAGCGAGCATGGCAGGCGTAACCACTAGCGTCAGAATGGTTCCAAATGTGAGGCCAAACACGATAGCAGATGCAAGGCTGACCCATTGTGAGGTGATAGGCCCACCCACTTCGATCTCGGCGCCAATTAAGTCGACGGATACATGCATGGCAAGCGGCAGCAATCCAAAACCTGTAGTGAAAGTTGTAAGGAAAACTGGTCTTAACCGTTGAACGCCTGTGTGTACGATAACGTCGTTAAGCGACCAGTCCTTATGCTGTTCCTTCAAATGATTGAATGTGTCAATCAGCACAATATTGTTGTTCACGATGATACCTGCCAAGGCAACGATGCCGATGCCAGTCAGGATCACGCTGAAAGTTTGACCTGTAATAAGCAAGCCAAGCAGGACGCCAGCTGTGGAGAGCAATACGGATGACAGGATCAAAAGTGCCTGATAGTAGCTATTGAACTGGGTCACCAGGAGTATTGCCATCAATGCCAATGCAAGAGTGAAGGCTTGAGACAAGAAGGCGGCGGAATCTTCCTGCTCTTCGTTGGCACCGCGGAACTGGTAAACCACACCACGCGCTGGCGGGTTCTGCTCCATATACAGCTCTAGCTCTTGCACCTTGTTATCCGCAACGACGCCTGGCGCGGCATTGCCACGAATATAGACGACACGTTCTCCGTCGACTCTCTGAATAGCGCTTACTGCGGGTTTGGCAACACGTGTCACGAAACTACTTATTGGAACGAGATCACCGCTAGCGGTGTTGATACGAATAGTATCCATCTGTTCCAGGCCGCGGTACTCCGCGGGATAGCGCACGCGAATATCCACTTCCTCTTCGCTGTCGGTGGGACGATAGTCCCCCATGAATACGCCATTTGTCATAAGCTGAATCGCGGTTCCGATCTCCGCCATATTGGCGCCGAACATCGCGGCACGCGCGCGGTCAACGACGATCTCCCACTCTATGCCAGGAACTGGAGCCGTATCATCTACATCGATAAGATCCGACATGGTGTTTTCCATATGGTCGCGAATTCGCGCAGCTTCAGCGAACAGCACCTCTAGATCGTCTCCAGACAGCTCCAATTGGATTGCCTTTCCTACAGGTGGCCCTTGCTCAATCGTTACTACTTCCGCTCTAGCTCCAGGAAGATTGGCGACCGCGGCTCGATATTGATTCTCAACCTCGAAACCGTCAATGTCCCTATCTCTCCGATCGGTCATTTCGATAAAGATTGTGCCGATGAGATCAGGTGCAGATTGCTGCCCTCCACCTAGACTATTCCCCGATCCTGACTGAGTGACAATGCCTTTAAAATGCCCGACTTCCCGAATGCGCGACTCAGCGTGGAGCATGACATCGCGCAGTTCTGCGGGGGAGGAGTTGCCTCTTGCGAATACTTGAATCTGAGTCTGACTCGGTTCTACGCCAGTAAAGAATTCGACACCTTTTCCGTACTGACCGTAGGCCCAAACGATGGCAATCAGAGTCGCGATACTCGTAAAAAACACACCAAGGGGAGCGCGTACGGCGAAGGCAAGAATACGGGCATAGACTGCCGTTATACCGCCAGTCTTAAGCGGGTCGCCATCCTCAAGATTCCTTAGATAGGCCTGATCGGCTGCGCTGGACTTGCCTATCAAGGCGCCGATAGTTGGCGCGAATAGGAGTGCATAGAATAGCGAACCGATTAGCACGGCAAATACAGTGATCGGCAGGTAGCTCATGAACTGTCCAGAAACTCCAGGCCAGAACATGATGGGCAGGAACGCTGCAAGCGTTGTTGCAGTAGACGCCAGAATAGGCCAATACATTCGATCTACGGCAGCCCTATAGGCATCGCGTGCGTTTAGACCTTCGGCCATTTTACGGTCTGCATACTCGACCATGACGATGGCGCCATCGATGAGCATGCCAAGGCCAAGTAGCAAGCCGAACATGACCATAAAGTTATAGGTAAAGCCCAGTAGGCGTATGATGATGAAGGCGAAGAAGAATGAGAAGGGAACAGCCAGGGTAACTAACAGGCCAGAGCGGACGCCAACGGAGGCGATCACAACGATCAGCACTAGAACCATGGCTGTTGCCATATTTCCCTGCAGACCCATGTTCTGTTCGATCACGAGCGGGGCCGTGTTGTTGATATAGGAAATAGTGACAGCAGGAGGCAAGCTCGGGCGTAACTCTTGTACCACGCGATCAACCTGTTCCATCGCCTCAGTGACGCTGGTGCCCTTGCGCTTCATTACGTTCAAGGAGATGGATGCCAGTCCATTCGCATAAGAATAGCGCGTAGCGTCCTTAAAGGTACGTCGCACATCAGCAATATCTGAAACCGTCAGCACACCGTCTGCATTCGAGGCGAGAGGGAGGTTGAAGAGATCGTCGGCATTTTCGATGAGGCCAGGAACCTTGATCGAAAAACTACCCTGACCCGTATCTACTTGTCCGGCCGGAATTAGTCTGTTATTGCTGGTCACTGCCTGTACTATTGCTGTGTTAGAGATTCCATAGGTCTCTAGCTTCGCAGGGTCTATGACAGCCTCCAGAAGTTGCTCTCTGTCTCCTACCATCAGTGCTTCCAGAATAGTTGGCAGAATTTCAATCTCACGCTGTAACTCTTCAGCGACTTGTAATAAAACACGTTCGGGTACGCCATTACCACCGATAGCAATTTGAACTACCGGCAGAGTTGCCGCTGAAACTTCCTGAATTAGTGGCTCCTCTGTATCCTGGGGAAAGCGCGCCTTCGCCCTGTTTATGGCTTCGCGTACTTCACTAAGTGCGTATTGAGATTCGAAATCGATATCGAATTCGGTAACGATCGTAGCCGCGTTCTCGCTGGAAAAGGACGTTACCTCAACAATGCCCTCGACAGTCTTCAGTTCAAGTTCGGCAGGTTTCGCCAATAGGCGCTCGGCATCCTCCGGAGATATGCCCTGATGGATAATCGTTGTGATAACGATAGGGACTTCGACATCGGGATTTAGTTCGGCGGGAATGGCAAGGTAGCAAACGAAACCGGTAATCATGGTCGCCACGAATACGCTTAGCGTAGTTCGTGATCGGGAAACGGCGGCATCAATATAGTTCTTCATGAAGGGAGCTCTCTTCAATACAGCAAATTATTTAGGGGACTAGCGAGACCAGTCGAAATTGCTTTCGACTTGCTGACCTGGGAAGACAACTTCTTGGCCCAGGGTAATGAGATTGACTGTGCCATTAAGACCGGTAACCCAAACGCCTGGGTTCATCGCGCTGGTGTTATCTGCAACGATATCAACGTTGTGAAACTCCACGATGTTGTTCGCTCCGATCGTCTTTACTCCGATGAGTCCACTATCGTCTAAGGTCAGGGCGGACGAAGGAATCATATGGGCTTGAATATTTGCGGATTCGACCAATATCTCGGCCGTCAAACCCTGACGAATGTCTCTATACGAAGGGTCTACTTCCACCTCGATTCTGTAACTTCGGGAGATATTATCGGCCGCGCGAGCGAGGTAGCTCACTGTGCCGCTAACACGGTTTCCAGTGAGGAGATCGGCGGTTACCTCGGCACCGACGCTTAGGCTACCGATATCCTGCTCAGGCACTAGGCCGACAAGAAGCATCGGGCTATCGTCCAGTACAGATGCGCAAACAGTTCCGGCATTCAAAAGATCGCCTAGCTCTACGCTGCGAGTCTCTACGACACCGGCGAAAGGAGCGACTATCTTCGTTCTTTGTAAGGCTAACTCGGCGCGAGCTACCGACGATTTGGAGGCTTCGAGCGCGGCTTTCAGCTGAGCTACGATGACGTCTGACTGCAGGCCGCGTTTCTGTAAGTCCACCGCTGCAGCATATTCGAATTCTGCCTGTTCCTGCCTGCTTTGCGCTTCCAGCAGATTAGAGTCGCGGTCATCAACCGCTATCTCGCAGAGGAGGTCACCAGCGTTGACTCTCGCTCCACGCCTTACGGGCTCTCTCACTATTCGACCAGATTGTTCTGCCCTAACTTCCACTTGGCGAAACGCCTGGGTTCTACCTCGCACTCGTATTTTCTTGGCATAGGTCTGCTGATCTATTCTGGCTGCTCGAACGATAAAATCACTCGGGTTCTCGCCAGGCGACACACCCTCAGGTACTGCTACCACTGAAGCGACACTGGAAGTAGATTCCTCATCTGGTTCCTCGGCACTCTGTGGAATTACCATCCACAGTACTACTGCTATCAGGATTCCTGCTGAAACGACGTGTTGATTCTTCACTTCAATCTCCGGCGAAGGGGGTTTGGGACCGTGAATGCTGAGTCAGGCGGTCCGCCCAAAGGTCATTGTATAAGTAGCAGACGACATAGCTGCGCCTACTTAGACGGCTCGTGGCTCAGGTGTTTGGGTGGATCATTCCTGTTGTTAAGTGAGCCCTCAAAGGCAGGTCTCATAGTGCTATTCTTGTGCTTGGTAGTCCAAGGCAAAAGTGTTACGTATTGTAACCTCTTGATATCGATTTGCAATGCCTTTGTCCTTTAAATTCCTGCCTTTAGCGCATTTCCCCGCTGTATCAACTTTGTCTGGAATCAGCTCCAATTTATGCTAGTTTCCACTGTGACAGGAATTCATCACATGAGGACGATAGGCCGTGAAAGATTTGAATAAGAGAGTTGCAATCGTTACCGGTTCAAGCAGTGGAGTAGGGGCCGCTACGGCTAAGCTTCTAGCGGCCCAGGGCTGCAATGTAGTTATCAACTTCAACTCCAACTCAGCAGGAGCAGATGCGGTGGCCGAGGAGTGCAGCGCGCTAGGGGTGGAGTGTCTGGTGATGGGGGGTAATGTCGCCGAGGACTCAAACTGTATCGCAATGGCCACGGCGGCAATACAGAAGTGGGGCCGGATCGATATCCTGGTCAACAATGCCGGTACTACCAAGTTCGTCGATCACTCCAACCTCGATGGCCTCAGCAGTGAAGACTTTCAGCATATCTATGGAGTCAACGTAATTGGCGGCTATCAGATGATTCGGGCAGTGAGCGAGCAGATGAAGTGCCAAGAAGACGGAGGGGCAGTCGTTAATGTGGCCTCGACAGCGGCAGTGACTGGCATTGGTAGTTCGGTAGCCTATGCCGCCTCGAAGGGTGCATTGGTAACTATGACTCTGTCTCTGGCCAGGGCACTGGGTCCCAAACTGAGGATAAATGCTGTCTGCCCAGGGTTTATCGAGGGCGATTGGCTCAGAGAGGGTTTTGGCGACAAGAAGTACGAGGAGCTCATGGCTTTCCACCGAGATAATTCACCATTGGGTGTTACCGCGACGCCGGAGACAGTAGCCGACGCCATATTGCATTTCATAAGCGGTCCCCAAGTTGTAACCGGGGAAACCTTAATAGTCGATGGCGGTAGGCACCTGACGATGACGCCGCTGGGCAGAAGATAGATAGAAGATAGAAGATAGATAGCGAAAATGCAGGCCGGGTTCGGTGCTATTTAGCAACTGGCCGCTTCTGTAATTTGCGCTGCAGGGTTCGGCGATGCATCTTTAGCTGCCGTGCAGTTTCAGAGATGTTGCCATCGTTCTCGTTTAGTACTTTCTGAATATGTTCCCACTCCAGCCTGCGCACGGACATGGGTTCGAGCTGTGTCGTGCCTAGATCGCTAATCGAGTTCGGGGAGTTGCTGTTTAATAAGGCGCTGAGGATCTCATCTGTGTCCGCAGGCTTGGCTAGATAATTATCCGCACCTAGTTTTATTGCCTCGACTGCGGTGGTAATGCTCGCATAGCCGGTAAGTATAAGTATGCGCAGTTCCCGATTGCTTTGCTTTAAGGGGGCGATCAACCCGAGGGACGTATGATCACCTAGATTGAGATCCAAGATAGCGTAGTCGAATCTTGTGTTCTTGATTAATAAAAGCGCATCTTTCTCGCTCGCCGCTTGTGATACATCATAGTTACGGTGCCCAAGCGCACGGCTCATTACTCGGCAGAAAACCTCGTCATCTTCAACGAGTAAAATATGTTCCTTGTCCATTGGTCTTTCTCCCGTGGTAGCGTTTCACCTGAGCCTAGGGCACAGGCTGGGGTAGACGAATGACGCTTAGTGCACCGCCTTCCTTCATGTTCAACATCTCAATAGATCCGCCGCAGCGCTCAACGGCGGCGTTCGCCAGGAAAATTCCGAGGCCCATGCTGTCTTTGCGGCTGGAGATGAAGGGTTCGCCAATCTTCTCCATGACTTCGCTGGGAATTCCTGCGCCATCATCTTTAATGCTTATCTCGAACTTGGCCGGCGAATCTGTCGTCACGCTGAAGTTGACGTCTACGTGCTCATCTGCAGCCTTGATCGCGTTCTCGATAAGATTGATTACAGCATGCTTTACGCTGAGATTAGAATTAACGATAGAGTCTGCATTGCTACCAATATGAAAGTCGATCGATGATGTTGGGTGCACGTTGACAATATAATCCTGAATATCCTCTGAGAAAGTTTTGAGTGACAGTTCTTCGTCTTCCTCGGTGTTGTCTTTGTTGTAGTAGCGAATGAGCTGGGTCAGTGAATTTTTACAGCGAGTCACCTGTTGCCTTAACACCGAGATGTCACTCTTGATGTCGATAGCCTTTAATTCATCGGCATCTAAGTTG
The DNA here is from genome assembly GCA_963976555.1 of uncultured Gammaproteobacteria bacterium. GTDB lineage: Bacteria > Pseudomonadota > Gammaproteobacteria > Pseudomonadales > Pseudohongiellaceae > UBA9145. The sequence continues at coordinate 40,668 of CAXBLN010000003.1, read as the reverse complement.
TCCAGTTCTGTGAGCAACACCGCCATAGTAGACAGCGGCGTGCCTAGAGCGTGTGCCGTACCGGCAGATAGTGTGCCGATTGCCACCAGTTGTTCGTTGCGTAATTCGTTCTCCCGCGCCTCAGCGAGGTTTAGTTCTCGTACCTTGATCGCCTTCGCCATGCGTGTAATCAATACTGAGATGAGGATTGCACTGACAAGAAAAATAACCCACATGCCCACCAGGTGAAGCTGGAAGGTCATGTCTTCGTTTTCCGGGGACATCGCCGTTTGATGATCCGATGTTAGGTCCAGGAGTAAGAACGAGGTATAGATCGCGATGCCACCTACCGAGAAGGCGTTTACATAGGACTGCGGCAGAAGCGTCGCGGTCAGTGCCAGTAATACAAGCAAATAGGAAATTAATGGATTGCTGGCACCCCCTGTATTCAGCAGCAGTACAATGAGGAAGAATACGTCTACCAAAATATGACAGAACAGTTCGAAATTGCTAACGAACCGAGAGGCAGCAAGGCGTCTGTACCCGACCAACACGGACACCGATATCGCTGCGATAAGATAGGCAATAAATATCACTGGAATGGTGATCTCGGTGAAGGCGTGCAATACAAAGACTGCGACTACGCTTGTCGCGGTCACAAATGTGCGGAGCAGCAAGAGTCGTTGTAAACCCTGTCTTCCGAGGCTCGCCCCATCAGAGGATATGGGGACGAGGATGCTTAGAAAATCGGAGAATTTAGTTTGTGCCTTCATCCACCTATTCTACCGCAAAGCTGAGTAGGCGGGTGTTGGGAGAGACAATATGCCGCAGGTCACAGGCTACGAGGCCTTAGGCTATGCAATGTGGCATGGGCGGGTTATATTGCATCGCCACCCAGAGCATAAATAGACGAGTTAAAAGCAGTAGTTCCGTGAAGCGACCATGAAGGAAATCTCCAAAACAACGAGCCTGAATTTCTTGAGTAGAATCCTCGAGATCGAATTCGGTGAGTCACGATTGCAGCACTATGGGCTATTCGATGACTCACGAGACTCACAATCGGTGGGCGCTGCACAATTGCTCCCAGCTCAGCACAACTTCGCGGCGAAATTAAAGGAACTAGTCGAACAGAGTGGTCCAGACTCGAAGGTTCTCATCGTTGGAGAGACTCTGCTGCCACTGTCAAAAGCCTTGGCTCAAGCGAACTACTCGGTCAATTGGATAGGATCGAAGACCTTGCTCGATAAGGGGTTCGAAGCTTTGCCAAATTTGCGATACGCCGGAGACGATTTCGTGGCGTCTACGGAGCCAAAGACAGTCGATGTTCTGGTTCATGAGGGGTCGATTCGTTACCTGGATCAGCTGGCGCTGCTGAGCAAGAGCAGAGATATGCTTGCAGGCGCCGGCCGTCTAATAGTATTCAGTGAGTTTCTAATTGATGATTCTCAAATAAAGCACTCCTTACTCCCTAACCTTAGCTCCTTCGATCAGCTGTCCAGGCGACTGGGTTTTAGGCAGCTAGAGAATCTGAACCTGTCATCGAGTGCTATTCGAACTCTTGCGTTAGTTCGTCCGTTAATTGCTAAGCATGGCTCAGCGCTTCTGAGCGAGGGCATTGTCGATGCAGATTCCTGTAAAGCGATGTCGAAAGAATTCGATGGCATGCAAGAAGAATTCGCAAGAGGGCGCCGTGGTTTCAACTTAATTGTGTTGTGTCGTGACGGCAGTGCCGCGAATGAGTGGGTCGATGCAGAATTCGGCGACATGCAATCGTTTCAGCCAATGGATGTTGCCGAGCTATTCGAGAAGAGTTTCAATGTTTCCTTTGATGAGCAGCTTTGGAACTGGAAGTATGGCTTGGGCGATGGCAAATGTGTTGTAGCCCGCTTGCAAAAGAATGGCCCTATCGTGGCGCATTACGGTGGTGCGCCGCGGAATATCTCGTACTTTGGGGAGCCGGCAATGGCAATTCAGCCCTGTGATGTGATGGTCCATCCAAGTATCCGCAAGCAATATGGCAAGGGTAGCCTGTTCTTCGAAGTGGCAGCTACTTTTCTGGAGCGAGAGATAGGCAACACTGTAAATCATCTTCTGGGTTTTGGTTTTCCGAATCAGAAGACAATGAATATCTCCAAGCGTCTCGGCCTGTATGAAAAAACCGATGACTTTATAGAGATCGTCTACCCTTCTGCTAGCAAGGAGGCGCAGCAAGGCCAACACCAAATTGAAGAATACAATGCAGATGATGAGGCTTCGGTAGAAGTGCTGAATCGACTCTGGGCATCGATGTGCGAGGAATACGCCCAGGGCATCATTGGAATCCGGGATGCGGACTATATTAGGTATCGATATATCCGTCATCCGTTCTCGAAAACGAATCAATATCGATGTGTAATGATAAGCAGCATCACCTCGCAGGATATAGTGGCATTTGCAGTATTGAAGGATCATCCTGATGGCAAGCTGTTGATGGACCTGGTCTGTCCGGTGGCAGCTATGAAGCCTGCGATAACTGCTTTAAATCAGGAAGTTAGCAGTGGCGAGGGCGGTGAGACACTGCGTGTCTGGGTTACAAAATCGGGTAGTGACAAGCTCCGTACCGATGACGCGATTGTGAATGAATTGGGTATTGAGATACCCTGTAATAGCTGGAATCCAGGGCCAAGCGCCGAAGTACTTTATGGCGCTTGGTGGCTTACTGCGGGAGATATGGATTTCGTCTAAACGATTGCATCTGAAATTTTTCAGGAGTACTAATCTGCACTATGGTGCTGATTTGTATCTCTCAGCTCCATGCTGAGAACTTGAAAAGTACAAAACCGGTATACCAGAAAATTGAACAGCAAATAGGAATACAAGCTGCCATGAATAGCAAAAATATTTATGAGATCGATCTCGATCAGAATCATGCGAACTTTGCGCATCTAACTCCTCTCAGTTTTATAGAGCGTTGCGCAAGCGTCTACCCAAGCAAGATTTCTCTCATTCATGGCGAGAAACACTATACCTGGGCCGAGACATATAAGCGTTGCTGCTTACTCGCCTCGGCTCTTCTCAAAATCGGCATTGGCAAGGGCGATACGGTTGCCTTTATGGGCGCCAACACGCCGGAAACTTTTGAGGGTCATTTCGGTGTGCCCATGACTGGAGCGGTGCTTAATGCATTGAATGTCAGATTAGATCCAAAGGCTATCGCCTTCATTCTCGAGCATGCCGAGGCGAAGGTGCTGTTCACGGATAGGGAATACAGTGACACTATCAAGGCAGCACTGCAGCTGGTTTCGAGCGAGATTGTAGTGATTGATATCGATGATCCAACCTTCTGGGGAGGAGAATTGTTAGGGTCACAGAACTATGAGGACTTCATTAGTCAGGGCGATGAGGACTATAGCTGCTTTCAGATCGATGATGAGTGGCAGGCTATCTCGCTGAACTATACCTCGGGTACGACTGGGGATCCAAAAGGTGTCGTATTTCATCACCGAGGCGCCTATCTGAACGCAATATCAAATAATATGTGTTGGGATATGACGATGCACCCCACTTATCTGTGGACGCTCCCCATGTTCCATTGCAACGGATGGTGTTTTCCCTGGGGTTTGGCGGCGGCGGCGGGCACTAGTGTCTGTCTTCGACATGTGCGTGATGTTGCCATCTTTGAAGCGATTAAGAAGCATAAGGTATCGCATTTCTGTGGTGCCCCGGTTGTGCTCAATACCATCGCCAATGCAGACGACAGTTTGAAGCAGGGTATAGCGAAGGGAATCAAGGCTATGACCGCTGGTGCTGCTCCCCCTGCTGCGGTTATCGCGGCTATGGAAAACATGGGGTTCGAGGTGACTCACGTCTATGGGCTAACCGAGACCTATGGCCCCTGTGTAGTCTGCGCGCCGCAAGACGACTGGGCCGATCTGTCTATTGACGATAGAGCAGAGCTCTTGGCGAGGCAGGGTGTTAGAGCGCCGCTACAGGATGAGCTCATGGTAGCAGACCCCGAGACGCTGTTGCCGGTGCCTAAAGACGGTAAGTCCATGGGTGAAATATTCATGCGCGGAAACCTCGTGATGAAGGGTTACCTCAAGAATCCTAAGACTACTCAGGCGTCCTTCGCGGGAGGATGGTTTCATTCCGGCGATCTCGCAGTGTGGTACGAGGATGGCTACGTACAGATCAAGGATCGCTCTAAGGATATAATTATCTCCGGTGGAGAGAACATCTCTTCGTTGGAAGTCGAGTCAGTATTATTCAAACACCCAAAAATTCTCGAGGCAGCCGTAGTAGCCAGCAGCGATGAGAAGTGGGGAGAAGTGCCCTGTGCATTTGTATCTCTCAAGAACGGCCAGGAGCTGTCGGTGAAGGAGCTGATAGCCTATTGCAGGGAGGAGCTTGCTGGCTTCAAGATTCCCAAGAAAGTTGTGTTCGGTCCTATCGATAAGACCTCCACAGGAAAGGTGCAGAAGTATTTACTGCGCGAAAAGGCAGAACAGGTAGAACTGGCGGTGACCAAATGACCTGCTAAACTTATTGAAAATTAGCGCGATACAAAAAACGGGCCACATGGCCCGTTTTTTGTATCTCTAAATACTTTTACTCAGAAATGTTCGATTACATTGCCAACTACTGCGCCATCGGCTAAATCCAGATTCACCTCGCGATAGAGATGAATATCTCCCAAGACGGAGGAGTCCTCATCTATAGTAATTCTCGGTGGATTGTAGTCGAAGCTAAGTATTCTGGCTATCCAGGAGCGCCGGCCCTTCACTATGATATCGCCTTCGACGATGGTACCGTCAGTCAGGAGAATGTCTCCGTTGCTAGTCTGAACGTCCTCGCCGATTCGCGTTTCCCTGAGCGTGATTTTTCCATTTACCGTTCTGACATCGCCATCGATTACTGTGCCCGGGTTCGTTCGGATACCACCATTCACCGTCGACAGGGAACCGTGCACATTCACATCTGAACCGACGCGTATGCCGCCATTGACAGTTTCCGCTCGTTCAATCTCAACGCGCTCATCCAAGTCGATGCCACCATTAACAGTCTCGAGTCTTTCGGCGCTTGCGCCACTGCCGAGATCGATGCCGCCGTTTACTGAGGAAACATCGCCCACTCGCTCATCAGCCGTGATCTTGATGCCACCGTTAACCTTCGAGATGTCGCGTAGATCCGCCGCGTCCGCAGATGACGAGTAGAGATAACTGCCCAGCAGCATCGCTAGCATAGTGGCAGCACTCAGTTTCAGTGTATGGCTTGCTTCTCTCATGATTCGTTCCCCTTGGTCCTCAGTAATCCTGACCGATTATTATTAAATCTATGTATTAGTCTTCTTATCAAAATGCAATAAGCTTGCCAAAATATAATATTCATAAAAAACAATAGGATAGATAAATTCAGCTGGTCGATCTCTTCATTATCTTGGTTAATTTCGCCACTCAACTTGGTGTAAAAAGTCGTAACTGCTGCTTCTTTACAGGTTTGGGGCTATGCGCTAATGTGCAAAAGCCTAAGCTGCAGCATTTCTCTATATAGCCTTAGACGAGTCATACTATGATTAGGTTACGAATTCATTTTGTCATCTCGCTCTGCTGCTGGGCTTTTAGTCTTAAGCCGGATAGAGAGCTTCCAGGAAAATAATTATGTATATAAGAAAAACTACCGCCGCCTTGGCTTTCCTATTGCTGCTACCGGCCATGCTGTTAGCGCAGGGGGCTGTCGTGGAATCTGGTAGCCACCGTTTTGAAGAGGTCGCCGAGGGAGTTTGGCTAGTCACCGGCACGGGCTCGGTATTCACTATGAGCAACGCCATGGTGCTGGTCGGTGAGTTCGACACGCTCGTAGTAGATTCCCACGTTACTCCAGCCGCGTCGCGAGCTCTGATTAACTCGATCCCGGTGATTACAGACAAGCCCATACGGTATCTGGTCAATAGCCACTATCATTTCGATCATGCACACGGTAATCAGTCTTTTCCAGGGGGCATTGAGATCATTGGCCACGAGTTTACCCGCAAGAAGTTGAATGGTGAGTTAGGCAATGTGTTGGAAGAGTCTACTTTTAAAAGTTTCTCCGATCCGGTGCCTGGGACCGTAGCGAATCTAGAACGTCAGGCGGCAGCGGAAACAGATCCTGCTCGCAAGGCACAGCTGGAAGAGCGTCATTCCGTCCAGCGCGACTACATGAATGCGATTGCCGAGGTCCAGCCAACGCCACCGAACATCACACTCGAAACCAAGATGACTCTGTTCCAGGTTGTGGCCAATGGAAGTCGCGAGATTCAACTGCATCATTTCGGGCGCGCCCATACGGGTGGCGATGTGGTTATCTATCTACCACAGGACAAGGTCGTCTTTACTGGAGACATGATGCTGCCGGGGCTCGCCTATATGGGTGATGGGCACGTTGACGAGTGGCCCGCCACTCTCGATGGTTTGCTCACTCTCGATTTCGATACCTGGCTTCCGGGACACGGACCGGTGATGCGTAGCAAGGAGCCTGTTGCGCATTTCCAGGCCTATCTGCGCGACCTGTGGACGAAGGCTTCCCAGATGCATAGTCGCGGTGTGAGTGCCGATCAGGCTGCGCAGCAGATAGACATGACGAATCACGGTCAAAATTTTGCGCAGATTCGAGGAGCCGGTGTAGACCCTAGAGCTATACGCAGGATCTATCAGTTGCTAGATCAATAATATTTCGATCGCTATAAAAAACGGGCTCAGTTGAGCCCGTTTTTTTTCTCGCGATTGCCGAACTCGCTCAGTCTAGCTTCGCATAGGGAGCGACGGAGTAGGGCTTGTTGCTGTAGCTATCGACGATGGCTTGCATCGCGGTCACGCCTACATCCTGCCGAACGGTGAGGTGACGGTAGGAGCTGATTTGGGTCATCATGATGCCAATCATGTTCTCTACCGGGTCGACCCAGAAAATCGTACCCCAGGCTCCACCCCAGCTGAAGGTGCCGGGAGTTAGGGGGTCGCGCGCAGTACCCGCATCACTGACCAGGCCGAATCCAAGACCGAAGGTATAGCCAGGTCCTCGAATATAGACATCGTGATCGCCACTGTGGTTGCTTATCATAAGGTTCACAGTCTTGGGACTGAGCAGTCGTACGCCATCGAGTTCGCCGCCATTCAGCAGCATCTGACTGAAGCGCCAGTAGTCGGAAACCGTGGAGGAGAGTCCTGCTACGCCGCCGAAGTATGTCGTCTCTCTATACTCCGGTGCTCTGAAAAGCTCTATTGTTTGATTGGGGCCGGTTGGGCTGTAGACGGCGGCGACGCGATCGATCTTATCCTTAGGGACGATATAGGAGGTGTCATGCATCTGCAGCGGGCCTAGTATATTTTCCTGCAGAAAATCGACTAATGGCTGTTTGGATATTCGCTCGACTAAAAGCGCAACATAGTCTGTAGAGCTTCCGTATTGCCAGTCATCGCCAGGGTGAAAACTTAGGGGAAGCGGGGCGCGATTGATTAGCGTCTCTTCAAGAGTTGCAAGGCGCGGCAGCAGTGCCAGCTCTTCTTCAGTAAGCACTTCGCGGTCGGGATCGACTCCGGCGGTGTGCGAGAGCACGTGGCGAAAAGTGATAGGCCTGTGGGCCGACATGCGATAGTTAACCCCGCCTTCTTCGATCACTACCTGCTTTCCTTCTAGCTCGGGAATCCAGTCGGTAATGGGATCGGTCAAAAGGAAGTGGCCTTGCTCGTATAACATCATTAGGGCCGTTGACACGATGGGTTTAGTCATCGACATGATCACGAAGATGGAATCGTCTGTCATGCGCTCGCCAGTCTCCTTGTTCTTCCAGCCCTGGGATTCGACATGTATAACCTTGCCGTTGCGAGCAACTAGAGACACTGTCCCTGCAAGCATATTGCTGTCGATATAGCGTTGCATGGTGCTGGAGAGGCGCTGCAGACGCTCCGAGGATACGCCGACGTCTTCCGGTGCGGCGGTAGGAAAACCGTTCGCCTGAACGACAGCGCTGGCAAGCAGCAATGGCAGAGCGACAACTACCGCTGCGGCTTGATTAAACAGATGTTGGAGATTTTTCATGGCCTGCTCCGTTATTATTTTGGACATTCGGCTAAGCTTGGATGAATCAGTATAAAGGAAGCCTGTCAGATTTGACCAGCATAGGCTTTTGCTTCATTCTCGGGCACTTTTACCACTATTGGACCTCGCCCCGTTAAGCGAAATAGAAGGGATAATCATGACGGAAGAACTAGATAACAGTCGACCCATTTTTCTCAAGCCAGGGCACAATGCCGGTGACCTCGTTGAGTCTAGCAAGTGGAAGATTCTTCGCCAGGAAAGGGGCCTTGTAGAAGTCGATGCTCATCTACCCGAGCATCTATTGAATCCAAGAGATCAGCTGTTTGGCGGATTTACCGGGACCTATGTCGATATGATTTCGATTTTCACGGTACGCACACTCTTCGATAGCCAGGAGGATTTTAAGTGGTCAGCCACGGTTAATATGCGCATCGACTATTTCGCGCCGGTGTTGGGGCCGCGATTTCTGCTCAAAGGCGAGTTAATAAAGGACGGCCGTAGCACATGCTTGGTCGCTACTCACTTCACCGACATGGACGGCAACAAGCTGGTCTATGCGATTACCACGCTGCGGAAGAGCAATTAATCTGACGCAATAAAAAAGGCTGGCTGGATTTCTCCAGCCAGCCTCTTAGGTTTGCAATAGACACTACATGGAATAGCCTTTCTCGTCATGGTCGGTAATATCCAGGCCGACCTGCTCCTCCTCCTGGGTAACGCGAATGCCCGAGGTCAGTGCGCCCACTACCTTAAGTATGATGAAGGTGAGTATGGCCGTGTAAGCCGCCACCGAAACCACACCGATGACCTGCACCATAAGCTGGGAACCTATAGTTGCTCCCTTGGCTAGTCCGTTGCCGCTGAAGATCCCTAAATTGCCCGAAACCAATATCCCAGCCAGAAATGAGCCAACGATGCCGCCGACACCGTGCACCGGGAATACGTCCAGGGAATCATCGATCTTTATCTTCTGTTTCAGGTAGGTAGTAGCGAAATAACAGACCACACCTCCACTGAGGCCAACTATCAGAGCGCCCGCAGGGCCTACAGAGCCGGATGCAGGAGTAATCGTAGCAAGACCTGCGACCATGCCGGTAATGGCACCCAGCCCGCTGGGTTTGCCGTATTTGATCCATTCTATGGCCCTCCAGGTTAGTGCTCCCGTGGCGGCAGATATGTGAGTTACGAACATGGCCATACCGGCGCTGCCATCTGCAGCCAGGGCACTACCCGCGTTGAATCCAAACCAGCCTACCCAGAGCATGCCAGCTCCTGTGAAACTCATGGTCAGGTTGTGAGGCATCATAGGCGTAGTGGGGAAGCCTTGACGCCGCCCGATTACGAGAGCGAACACTAAAGCACCGACTCCCGCAGTTACGTGCACGACCGTACCGCCTGCGAAATCGATGAGACCCATCGGGCCCATCTGGCTCAGCCAGCCACCGCCCCAGACCCAGTTTGCTACCGGGAAGTAGACTAATAAGGTCCACAGAACTGAGAACAACAGCATCGCCGAGAATTTGATTCTCTCCGCAAATGCCCCGACGATAAGCGCAGGAGTGATGATGGCGAAGGTCATCTGAAAGGAGGCGAAAACGGTCTCGGGTATGTCGCCGGAGAGCGAATCCACCACGACGCCACTGAACATGGCTTTACTTAAGCCGCCCCAGTAGGCCGATTCAGAGGGTCCAAATGCGATGCTGTAGCCGACAAGCAGCCAGAGTATGGAAACCACAACAGCGATAGAGAAGCATTGCATGAGTACCGAGAGCACATTTCGGGTTCGAACGAGTCCGCCGTAGAACAAAGCGAGTCCAGGCAGGGTCATAAAAAGCACGAGCGCGGTAGATGTCAGAATCCAGGCTGTGTTCGCGCCATTCAATGCATCTTGTGCTAGGGCGGCGCTGGGTATTAGGAAAAGTAGGGCGGCTGCTAAATATTTCGGTATAGAATTTCGTGCGATCATTATTATTAGATTCCTTATAGGGCGTCGTTGCCAGTTTCCCCTGTTCTGATGCGAATAGTCTGCTCTAAATCGCTCACGAAAATCTTGCCATCGCCGATTTGTCCGCTATTCGCCGCCTTACATATTGCCTCAACTACCTGATCCGCTAGCTCATCCGAAACGGCTGCCTCGAGTTTGACCTTTGGAAGGAAGTCGATTACATATTCTGCCCCACGATAGAGTTCAGTGTGCCCCTTCTGACGACCGAAGCCCTTCACTTCAGTTAGGGTCATGCCGCTCACTCCCAGTTCAGACAATGCCTCTCGGACATCGTCAGCTTTAAACGGCTTAATTATTGCGGTAATAAGTTTCATTCATGCTCTCCTGCATCATTTTGAGTCGCCTTCCGCGGGTAGGGAAGCGAATATGCGCAATTTTGGTTCTTTTTATAGTGCTGCCAATTCTCAATATCGAGTCTGGCTGAAAGTTCAGCTGCTATAGACTGCTTGGCTTTCGGCTGGACTCGAGGCCCTATATTTTGCGATTGAACAGCAAACGCAACCGTAAAACTTTACCATGCCACTTCCTAAAGCACCAATAGAGCGCAAGAATTTCGAGGCTATTAAGCTCGAACAAATAAATTTTATGTTGAGGCTAAGGATGGGGACAAAGAGTAATAAAAAATGACCCTAAATGGTGCATTATTTTAAAACAATGGGCAAAAAAATGGGGACAGCTGCTCACGGGGGGGATTTGTGAGCAACTGCCCCCTAGCGGGGAGGGATACTTATGCAGCAAGCTGCTGTTGAATTGCCTTGACCGATTGCACTAAGGGCAGCATCACGAAAACAAATAACAGGATAGATGCGATACCTAGAATATTCAGTGTCACCTCGAGTCCCTGTGATTCGGCCAGATAGCCAACGACTGGACCCGTGCCAATAAATGAAAATCGAAACAGGAAGCTGGTAAAGGAGTTCGCTGTAGCTCTGAACTCACTCGGAACTCGTCGGTTCAAGGCGTTAACCAGAATCACCTGATTCAAGCCACGACAAACAAACAACAACATGCCAATGAGAATGCCGAGCCAACCCTGTGCCCAAGCCATGCCGAAGTGCCCCACTATGGGCAACAGCCCCATTAGCAGAAGCGAAAGCACGGCGCCGTGCCGGCGTTCGATCACAAAGCCAAATTTCGCCGCTGCGGCGACCACCAGGCTCTGGGAGAACCAAAGCAATCCGAACATGGCCAGAGATATTCCCTGTGCTTCCCAATAGGGCTGCATTAGCCAGGCGACATGGAAAGTCGCTAAGCTGTACAGGGGAATAGCTATGACGATGTTCCTCAACAGTGGGTCGCTCATAAAAAGATGTCTCAAAATTGCCGAAATCTGAATACGTTCCGACTCCTCTTTCATTTTTTTGAATGGTGGTTCAGTTATCAGTAGGGCAAGAACCAAACACATCCAAGCGGCTGCAGACTGAACAATCACTACAGCATCGAATGACCACAGCACTAGCGCGCCTCCGGCGAGGGCGCCCAGGCCTTCTGAGCTGCTTCTAAAAAAGCCTAGATGCGCAATAACTTTGCTGTGTTCGATCTCTTCATCGCCCTGTAGCGTTTTCTGCGTGTCGTAAAGTAATGCGAGATCTGCGCCGGATAGCATACTGGCGGCTATTCCAACGGTAATCTCAAAAATTATTAGGCTCGCAAGGTCATCTGCGAAGTTGAGATAGAAATATCCGATGCCGTGGATGACGCTGCCGATAAGCAGCGCAGTCTTTCGTCCAAAAACATCGGCGAAGTATCCTGAAGGTGCCTCAAACACTACAATTGCCGTAGCAAACACGGCTTGCAGATAGAAAATATCCGCAAGGCTGAGCCCCTTCTCCATGAAGAAAGGCACGATCACCGGCACGATCACCATAAAACTTTGGAAGAAGGCCAGCCCGTAGATAATGCTTATGTTTCTGTGCAGTTTATTTTGCACGATAGTTCCCCAGTACCCACAACGTTGTGAGTATTCATAAAAAGTTTCAACAAAAAAAAAGACCTCTAGGTTTCTGGACTTAGAGGTCTTTTCTTTAAATCGATTGCTAATCGTTTAGTTATTAGAAATTCACTCCAAGCAGGTCTCCCAATTCTTCGCCACGCGCGAACAGAACTGATGACCGAGAATGGTCACAGTTGTTGCTGGCATGTTGAGAATCGATTGAATGTTCATTGTTTTCACTAAGCGTTATAAATTTGAATGCGCGAATTCTAATCCTCTAAAGAAATAAGTCAAGCATAGAAGAGTCAATTTACAAAAATTTGGAAATATTTTTTGAAACATGTGGCCTGTTGGGAAAATTTATTTCGGAGGTAGTGTGGTCTGCTCGTCCCTCAGTATGTATTCCAAAGACGTGCGTTTATTACCCCATACAGCCGCCAGGAGTGAGCCGCTGATATTGTGCCAGACACTGAATAGGGCGCCAGGCAGCGCCGCGGTAGCGGAGAAAAACTGTGTTGCCAGAGCGACGCCAAGACCGGAATTTTGCATACCAACTTCAATTGCTATCGTCTGACTTTGCCTGATATCCAGCCCGAACAGGCGGCTGACATAGAAACCACCAGCCAGGCCAGATAGGTTGTGCAGGATAACCGCGATCAGGGTTACCAAACCAACATCGAGCAGTCTTTCTGCATTCAATGCGACCACGATTGAAATGATCAATAAAATTATCATTACAGAAAGCGTTGGTATCATAAATTCTACTTTGTTTGCGAATTCGTTCAGGAAATATTTGCAAGTAAACCCGAGCAGCACAGGGATAAACACCATCTGTACAATACTCAAAAGTAGCGCAAGCGTATCCACGCTCACGGTTGCCGAGAGATAGAACGCGCAGAGCAGTGGTGTCGCAATTACGCCAACGAGGGTAGAGACCATGGTCATGCTAATAGAGAGCGCTACGTCTCCCTTGGCCAGGTAGCAGACGACATTTGAGGCCGTGCCTCCCGCACAACTCCCCACTAACACCATGCCTATTGTTAATTGGTTGGAGAGTTGCAACATTTTGGAAAACGTTAGAGCGAGTATGGGCATGAGCAAAAATTGCAGTACTACCCCAACTAAAACTGGCTTCGGGTCTTTAGCGATGCGAACTACATCCAATTTAGTAAGGGTCAGACCCATCATGAACATGACCGCCGCGAGAAGGGGAACGATGGCGGAGCTCAGGGAGGCAAATGGCGAGCTATAGGAAAAGGAAACGATAGACGCCAACATCGCCCACAGTGGGAATAGACCGTTAAATTTGTTGAGCATGGCGTATCTCGCAGGATCTGAGTAGCTGGAGTCAAATTTGACTAGACTTCTGATGCATCGATCAATCTAGCGCATTTCTTTAATTCTCACGCGGAATATGTCTGTTCAGCTTCGATTCAGCATATGCAGCTAGACTGTATTGAGTATCGCTGTAACCTTTTGGACGTCTCTCCGTCTAAGAGTATGGAAGCCTACTTTCAGGCTTTCAGCCAGTACTGAGCGATCGAAAATAGCCGCAGGCTGAATCGAGAGTCAATATAAAATAAGTAACTACTATTCGGGGAATGGAAAATGATAAAGAAAGCTCTATTACTGCTAGCGAGTATCGTGTTGACGGGCTGCTTGGTTACCGTCGATTCCGATTCACGCCCCTTGCAGACAGTATGGAACGAGTCAGATGTTTCGCGGCTCCAGCTCGGTGAATCCGATAAAGACTGGGTGAGTACTTCGTTCGGAAACCCAATTACCAAATTGAACTACGCCGATGGTACGGAAATCTGGAAATACCGGAATCGATCCGAAAAGGATACCGAGGTAGGCCTATTTCTAGTGTTCTCGGTAGACGTTGAAGAAGAGCGCACGGAAACGCTATCTATCGAGTTTACTGACGGCGTGGTAACGAATTATTGGATCGAGGAAGCTCGATTCTAGTAGCGCCATCAAGTAGGCTGACCATGCAGTTCTTGGTCAGCTTACTGCAACTCGGCAAGCCAGGCTTCGAGACTGCTCCAGTCAATGGGAAAGACATGTCTGGCATCTTCAACTATTGCCGAATCTACCTCCGCCCCAGCCTCGCGAAGCTGCTTAGTCATGGAGCCCAGCATGCGATTCCAGCGGAAATCATCTTTCTCCCCGACTCGGATATACAGTGGTAGACCATCTAGGGCATTTAACGAGATGCCGACCTTGATACGACCTGGCGTGGCTACGACTCCGCGATACTGATTCGGATTAAGCGTAGCGATGGCGAGAGCCTCACTACCGCCGCTGGACATCCCTACCAGGAGTGGCTTCCCACTCTGTAAAGTATTGGAAGCATATAATCGCGTGATGACCTGAGGCAGGATGCTACTGTCGCCCAGTGAAAACTGTGTGCCGTCTGGAGAGATAGGCACGGCGATTGCCCAGCCTCGATCGACGAACTCTTTTCCCAGCCAAAACTGCGCCTTTGCCATGAACTCATTGCTTGAGCCCCCGGCAATAAAAATAGCCAGTGGAGGAGGGCCACGATCTACGGGGGGCTCGAAAAAGAACAGTCGCAGGGAGCGGCCATCGTCGAGCTGTACTGTTTGCTCTGCCGCCAACAGCATGCACGAAGGAATCAGAGCAAGCAGCGAGGCAAGGAGGAGTCTTCGTAGGGCCATGAGTAGATCATTCTGAGTGAATTAAGACAGTGAGCGAGTATAGCAAGACCACCGATTTTCCACGCCCAGATGAGACAGGATAACCAATTAAGCCGTTGATTTTCCTTCAAAGAAGACTTTCAAGCGAACCCTGAATACACTACTGTAACTTTTTTTCTCACATTGCGTCTTTATAAACAAATGCGAGCACTTTATCAGCAGGCTATAGATCAGCACCGGCACAGGGTTTTCTCTTTTGCCCATTATAGCCTGCGCGTTCGAGAAGACGCGGAGGATGTGACACAGGAAGTGTTCATCAAGCTGTGGCAGCACTGGCAGAAGATCGATCACGCAAAACTCGGTGGCTGGTTAATGCGCGTCGCACACAATTCGGTCATAGATCACGTCCGCAAACAGCGCCCACAACAGACACATCTCGATCAGTATGCCCAGGTCGAAGAGCAGGTAGGAGAGGTAAGTGATGCGAGCAGTTTGGATCAGGATGCCTTTAAGCGGCAGCTGCAGCTGGCGATTAAGTCTCTCGAAGATCCATTTCGCAGCATCGTGATCATGAGAGATATACAGGGCATGACCTACGAAGAGATTCAAGGCAGCCTCGAGTTGAGCGCCAGCCAGGTCAAAGTCTATCTGCATCGTGGCAGGCGGAAGTTGCGAGAGGACATTAAATTGCGTCAGTTGTTTGAAGAGCAAATATCCGAAAATTCAGAGACTAAGAAGCCAGCCCTCGTGGCTGGCGCTGACAAAGGTAATCAACATGCCAAGTAATAGTGAGTCGCAGTGCTACTTCGTTCAGTTGCAGATAGATGGCTACCTAGATGGGGATTTGAATGAAACCCAGCAGGGAGTTTTCATGTCCCATGTGCAGGGCTGCCTCGCTTGTGCCAATGAGTTTCGCTATGCCCAGACTATACAAGATGCCGTCATGGAATTTCCGCAGATAGATTGTAGCGATTCAATGTTGGAGCCTATCCAGAGATTGGCGGTTGCGGAGGACCTGGCGTCGCAGCCCAGGCAAGGAGATTCATTCGGATCGCAGTTGGCAGGCCTTTTACATTCGATCCCGCTCTATTTCCGTTATGGTTTTTCTGTCGCCGCCGTAGCGGTAATCGCAATAGCGGTCAGTTCCAGTATTAGCACTCCCGACGGGAGTCCGGAGCCGCTAGTGGCCACCCAGTCTACCGAGCAGTACACAGCAGAAGATATTTCTCAGGCATTGGAGGAGCTAAATGTGGCCATCGATTATCTGAATCAACTCAGCCAGCGCACCGAGGTGATGATAGGCGATCGCTTCCTGGTCAGCCCATTGCAGGATTCCATCAATGCCTCGTTTCAGAGGGCAGGCATAAGAGAGAACGATCCGTTGCAGAACGGGCCCATATAGACATTGGTTTGCGAGTGCTTGTTCCGCAACTACTCGGCTAAATAGTTTCAGAATATTCAAATGTGAGGTACATGTATGACAATTTTTAAGCGAGTTATAGCACCGTTATTTTGCCTGGGCTTGATACCGATGGTAATGGCGGCTGACAATGCTGTAGAGAACCATCCCGGCTTCGTGGACTTCTCTCGACTGACCGAGATTGCCGCCACTGAGCCCAGTGTGGAGATTAGTCTGAAGGCTCCGTTACTCAACATGATTACGAATCTGATTCGTAATGAGGATGAGGAGGCCGCTGATTTCATTTCCAAGCTACTTCGCGTCACCGTAAATGTTTTTGAGAGTGACAATATAGACGTCGATCAAATTGCAGCGTCGATGTCGGTCATGGCGGAAGACCTGGATTCCGCCGGCTGGGAGCGCGTGGTTAGAGTTCGTGAGGATAGCAACCACGTCGACATCTACTTTCGACTGGCAGATAACGCGGAAGTGATCTATGGCATCGCCATCATGGTTGCAGAACCCGGTGAGACCGTCTTGGTGAATATTGTGGGTGACATCAGCACTGATGATATTAGTGCGCTGGGTCGCCGCTTCGAGCTTGAAGAGCTCGTCGATCTGGAAGTTGCGGGTCACTAAAAATCCTGCGACGGCAAGAATCCGTCTTATTCTGGACAGCCTCGACAGCGAGATAAATATGATGAAGACACTCTTAACTTTGATGCTAGTCGCCCAGCTTGTGGCCTGCATGTCCTTCAGTGACAGATCGTTTAGGTCCGCTCGAAATTCCCTAATCGAACAGTCTGGGGATATCACGCTCGAAAAAGAGTTCGCCATATCGATTGGAAACGGGCTCTTGGGCTTATTAAACGTAGTAACTCTAGATGAATCTAATCTATCAGACTTGGACCATGTGCAAGTGGCTGTCTATAACGTCGATGCAGGAGGCCAGCAGCTAGACTTCAATACCATCGATTTCTCTGAAACTCTTCGCTCCCGTGGTGAGAATCTGCACTGGGAAACCATCGTCAAGGTGCGAGACGAGGGAGAACAAGTCTGGGTCCTGGTGGGTATGGATCTCGAACGCGATTCGCTCGATGCCGTGTCGGTTTTCGTTTTGGGTAATGATGAACTGGTAATGATCAATGTAGACGGAGACTTAAACCGCATGATCGAATATGCGCTGCGCCCCGCGTCTGATCGTCGCTCAGAGCACAAGGCTGGCTAGGGACCTTTTCTGGTTTCGTAGCATGAGGCGTTAGGCAGCAGACTTTCTAATCGAGACGGCGATAGATTTAAAGGAGGGAGTTCTACTGCGAGCATCGACTGCCTGCGGGACGAGGACGTTGGCCTCAGGGAAATAACACATGATATTTCCGCGTTTGATATCAAACATTGCGATGCTCAATCTACTAAGTGTTCCGGTTTCATTGAAAACATCCACCTTATCTTCTTCGCTTAGGCCGAGCGCCTTCAAGTCTTCGGCATTTATGAACAAGACTTGCCGATGGGACTGCCGTCGATAGACATCCTCTTCACTGTAGATGATCGTATTGAACTGGCCTTCGCTTCGAACCGAAGTCAGGGTAAAGCAGTTAGTCTCGTGGAGAATGTTAGCGCTCTTGGTATCCCAGCTAGTATGTTCCGGCACACAGAATCTGGCCCTGCCAGATTTCGTCGCAAACTTGGGGCTGGCTAGATGCCGCCCTCCGATATGAAACTCTTCCTTGCTGTCATCAATGTCGGCGAGTCCGCCGAAGCCAGGAATAAGCTTGGCGATGGCTTTGCGAATGTTTCGGTGCCGCTCGAACTCCGAAAAATCTAATACTTTTGCGTCAATAACCTGGGCGGCGATGCTGCTAATTATCTGAACTTCAGATAGAAGCGTTTCGATCCTATCGAAACCGCCATCACTCATGCGCAGATAATTGAACATCGACTCCTGTGTTGTAGCCTGAGTTTCCTCATCGCGAACGCGAATAGGCAATATGAGGTTCTCGCCCTCGACGCCATTCAGGTGTGTCTGATTCAATGTGGAATTTATCATGACTTTGAAGGGGATTCGGTTTAGCGCCTCCTGTGAAAAGGCGGTATCTGGATTTGCCGAGAACAAATTGCCTCCGAGCAGGAAGGCGAAGTCTATGTTTCCCTCGGCTGCGGCTTGAACGCAGGCCAGGGTATCCATGCCTCTGTGCGTCGGGAGCTGGATATCAAACTCTTCCTCAATGGCGGTAAACACCTCGGCCTTCAGGGCTGGAGTCACTCCCATGGAGCCGACTCCCTGTACATTGCTATGACCGCGCAGGGGTAGCAAACCTTTTCCCTCGCCGCCTATCATGCCGCGAAGTAAGGCGAGACAGGCGATAGCCTCGATGTTATCTGTGCCATTGCGGTGATGGGTAAGGCCCATACCCCAGGAGAAAACGGTTCTATCGCTCGCGGCGTAGATTCTGGCGAGGGATTCAAGCTCAGCTCGCGGAAGTCCGGATTCACTTTCTATGTCTTCCCAATTTAGTTTCTTTATGAAATTCAGATAGCTGTCATATTGCTCGCAGTAGTTAGCTATGAAGTCTTTATCTACAAGATTATTGTCGATAAGGCATTTCGCCATACCGCTGATCAACGCGACATCTCCACCAATGTGGGGCTGGCAATAGTGCGAGGCGACTTCGCCGCCACCTGCGATCATGGACTTGAAATTACTCGGCGAGGCGAATCGAACCAGGCCTGCCTCTCGAGCTGGATTAATGATGACTACCTCGCCGCCGCGTTGCCGGCATTCGAGTAATACTTTAACGAAGCGCGGATGGTTCGATGCCGGGTTTGCACCAAAAACGAATATCAGATCCGCCTTGTGCAGATCAGCGTACTGTATTGTTGAGGTGCCACTGCCGATGCTGTTATTCAGTCCTACCCCTGAGGCCTGATGGCAATAGTAGGAGCAGTTGTTGATGTGATTGCAGCCAAACAATCGAGCGAACAGTTGCAGGATGAACGCAGCTTCGTTCGATGATCTGCCAGAGGCATAGAAAAAACTGCGCAGGGGGTCGCTTGCCCGCAGCCTATCAGCACTAAGCGCGATCGCTTGCTCATAGCTAATCGCCTGATAAGATTCGGCGCCCGCTTTCTTGTGTAGCGGTGTCGCCAAGCGGCCGAGGTCTTCGAGTTGTTTGGCGCTGAGGTCGCGTAGTTCAGCAATACTATTCTGTTCGAATATCTGCGGTGGAATTGGATCGCGTATATCGCTAAGTTGCGCCTGAATATTCTTGTTACAAATTTCTATACGCTTGCTGTATTCATTGTGTAGTCCACCGCGCTGGCCACCTGTGCCGAAGGCGCAGGCCTTGCAGGTATTCTTCGATTTTACCGCTGCAGCAAGCTTGCGCGCTCCGACCTTCTGAGCACAGGACAACACATACTGCATTGCCTTGAAGCCTCCGCCACTTACCGTACTGTTAGGTTTCTTCTCGATGTCGCTGTTCTCCGCAGTGCAACTTAACAGGCTTTACAAGCCTTCGACTTCCATGCGTTCGCTACTGGCCACCGTGACGAGGATGCCGTCGAGTGTAGTAAATGCACGCTCTTGCAGTTGAAACTTGTAGACCTGGTATTCGATTGGGTCGGTCTGGCCGTCGCTGTGAAGGCGCACGGTTAGCACCGAATGGTCGTCTTGCCACTGGAAGTAATACAAGGCGATACCGAGACCTACGATCAACACTAGAAACATGTAAGCGCCTAAGCGCAGATCTGCGGAGAGGGTATTGTCTTCCTTTTGGCTTGTGCTGCTTGCTGGCCTATTGAGAGCTGGAGCAGCTTTTGGCTTCGCCTTCATGTCGCGCTGCCGAACGAAGAAGAAGGCAATGACGATTACGGCGAGAGTCAGTAGTATTTTTCCCAGCATGGGTCAGGATTTTCCGCGAATTTCTTTGAATAGATCATAACAGCGGGCTCGACGACTTCGCCACTGTATTAGAGTAGCTAAGTTCGGCGAAGGCTCAGGGCTGGGCATTGCTTACTCATTTGAGCCTTAGAGGCGCGAATGCGATAATCGCGGGTAGCTCAAGCCCCTGTCCAGCAGTTCTGGCGAATAGGCGTGGAACAATTCCGTGCCGATCCGGTCTGCTACTCGATAATTGAAGGAATTCCCTGCAAATTTTGAACAATTCTAAGTCAAACGTTGAGGCCTACGTGCCCCCGGGGATGCCCGCGCTCGATAATTCCGGTCGAACTACCTCCTTCTTCGAATTCTGGCCGATGTGGTTGATGTATCTGCCCGTGGTCATGCAGTGGCTGCTACTCTCTATCCGTTACAGAAGTATGAGTCTTCCGCTTATCGCGAACCCGGGCATTCCGCTTTCCGGCATGGTAGGGGTGTCGAAATCGGCTGTGTTCGATCTAGCGGGTAGCTACGCGGCGCAGTGGATACTGCCTTGGACCTTGTTCGAGGTGCGCAAGGAGTCGCTGGATCAGCGCGGGCAGCGTGCCAGAGATTCCCTGCGCGCCGCAAGCCTTGAGTTTCCGGTAGTCGGTAAGCCGAATATAGGCTGTCGTGGCGCGGGCGTTCGACTATTAAGTAACGATGACGATCTGCGTGACTACCTTCAGGGTTTCCCCGTGGGGGGCTGCATACAGTTTCAAAAACTGAGTCAGTGGGATGCAGAGGCGGGTGTTTTTTATGTGCGGGATCCACAGTCGGGTCGTGGCCAGGTAACTTCGCTCACTCTGAAGTACACGCCCTATGTCGTAGGTGATGGAAAGAGTCGTCTGGGTGAGCTGGTTGCTGCAGATCCGCGTGCAGGTGCGCTGCTGCATCTCTATAGGCTGAGACACGCGCAGCGCTGGGAAGAGGTTATTGGCGAAGGCGAGCCCTTCAGGTTGGTGTTTTCGGCGAGTCATTGTCGCGGCGCCGTGTTTCGAGATGCTGCCGATTTAATTGACCTGAAGCTGTCACAGTCACTCGATAGGATATTCGCAGATATTCCGGGTTTCTACTACGGCAGACTCGATGTGAAATTCAAAGACGTCGAAAGCCTGAGTAGCGGCGTGGATTTTAATATAATCGAGATCAATGGTGCGAGTTCAGAGTCCATCAACATATGGGATAGAAATGCTGGACTATTCACCGCTGTAAGAACTTTGTTGCAGCAATATCACACGCTGTTTAAACTTGGCAATGTAAGCCGCAGCCGGGGTAGCAAGCCCCCGGGTTTATTAGCTCTATATCGCGCCTGGCGCTTTGAGAATAACCTGGTAAAGCGATATCCCCAAAATGACTAACCCCTGCCGACTACCATTCAAGCCACGGATCATGTCCGCCATCGTTGAGAAGGTCCTCGGCCTGGATCGCTTGGGTGCAATATACGATGCCCGCCCGAAGGGGTGTACGCCCCATGAATTCCTCCAGTACACCCTGGATGCACTTGGTGTCAGGCTACAGCTGATCAACGATTCGAATCTAGAGGAATTACCGCGTACAGGTCCGGTTCTCATCGTAGCGAATCATCCATTGGGTGGTTTGGAGGGCGTGGCCATCGCCAAGGTGATCTCCGATATTCGACCCGATCTCAAGGTGTTAACCAATGAGTTGCTGCGTCGAATTCCCGAGCTCGCCGACATTTTCATTGGCGTAGATGTGTTGTCCCAGGATGCGGCCGCAGGCAACGTGGCGAGTATTAAGCAAGTTCATAAGCATCTTAAGAATGATGGTGCCGTGCTGATTTTTCCGGCAGGCATGGTTTCGGCTTACGAACACCAGCATCGCAGGGTGCAGGATCGTCGCTGGAATCGTCTGGTCGGACAGCTGCTGAAGCGCTATCAGGCCACCTGTCTGCCAGTGCATGTGGGGGGCAGAAATAGCCGCCTGTTCTATGCTGCAGGGATGATTCATCCGAGACTGCGAACGGCTCTTCTACCGCGGCAGTTGGCGAACAAACAGGGCTTTAATCTGCCACTACGGTTTGGAAGACCGGTTCCTGCGGCAGAGCTTCGCCTGCTGCAAAGCCCAAGAGCGATCACCGACTACCTCCGCGTGAGCACGGATGCACTGTATAGAGACCCTGTTCAATCGCTCCCTGCAAAGCATCAATCCATCGTCGATTTCAGTTCCTCCACGGGCAGCATCGAACTGCTCGCAGCGATAGAGGGCATACAGGAGTTTCGACTGATAGAACATGAGGAAATGGATGTTTATTGCGCGCCATTCGAAAAGCTCGGACCTGTCATGGAGCAGATTGCCATTGCGCGAGAAGTAACCTTTAGGTCCGTGGGTGAGGGCACTGGTTTGTCTAAGGATTCGGACGAATTCGACCCCCACTATCTCCATCTTTTTCTCTGGGACAAATCCAATTTAAGGATCGCCGGTGCCTACCGTGTAGGTCTGGTAGATGAAATAGTCGCTAAACATGGAGTAAAGGGGCTCTATAGTCGTTCACTTTACAAGTATGATGAGGCGTTCATTAACAGGCTGGGCTCGGCAATAGAGATGGGGCGTAGCTTTATTCACCCCGATTACCAGAAGAAACCCGTATCGCTAAACCTGCTTTGGCGCGGCATCGGCAGGATACTGGTAGAAAGGCCCAGGTATCACACTTTATTCGGCTCTGTGAGCATATCCCGAGAGTACAGCGACCTTGCACGCGCCCTCATCGCCGATACCATGTTGACAAATTTCAAGGCTAGCGAGTTCGATCAGCTGGTAGAGCCGATAACGCCACATAAGATTAGGAATAGAGTGTGGACTAGCGAGATGCTCGCCGAGCTTTCCAACGTGAAGATGTTAGGCAAGCTAATAGGGCGCTGTGACCCAGGCAAGGCAGTGCCGGTGCTGCTGCGACATTACCTCTCTGTAAATGGCAAGCTCGTGTGCTTTAATATACATCCAAATTTCAATGATTCCCTGGAGGGACTCATTATCGTCGATGCGCGTCAGACGGATGCGAAGACACTTAGCCGATTCCTTGGTGCCGATGGCTATGAGCACTTCATGTCTTTCCACAAACTGCAGGATAGCGCTTAACAAAGACAGTGCTCGAACAAGACAGCACCCAGGATAATTTCCCGTTATGAACAAAATTGTCGCCATCATCCAGCTACTCGCCTCTGCTCTTGTCTCAATCATGGCGCTGGCTACATTAGTGAATCTAGTCTTTATATCAACCCGCCCCGAGACCATATCAGTGGTTAATACACTAATCGGTCAGGGCGTGCTGATAATCTGCCTGCTAGTTCTCGCCAGAGTCCTGTTCAGGAAGGGCTGGGCAGGCCTGAAGCGGGGCGCTTCGGTGGGTGATACCGACTCGGCTGCCTAGTTAATCCAAGCATCTCGGTGAGCAGCTCTACAATCGTATAATAAATCCATTTACCCGTTAGTGGACAATCCCCGCTTACTTAAGCCTTTATCGAGGCCAGAATTCCATAATCCTGCACAGCTTGGGCATAAAAGAGTATAATTCCGCGCTTTTGTGAGTAGCATGCTCTCGAGGGCCTAATAGCGGGCCGGGCTGTATTCGAGAGTGGCAATAGACTAAATCAGAGACTCCGCAGCGATGATCATCTTCGAAGATACGAATCGATTCTCTCAGCTTCAGGAAAGCTGTGTCGCTACCATCGGCAAATTCGATGGTGTGCATCTAGGACACCAGCTGATTCTGGATCAACTGAAGCAGAAGGCAGAACAACTCGACCTGCCGTCTCTGGTGATTCTGGTCGAGCCTCATCCGGAAGAGTTTTTCGCTGGTAATGCCGAGACCTGTCCGGCACGACTGACGATACTACAAGACAAGTTCGAGTTGTTGGAAAGCTTCGGCGTCGACTATGTGTTTCAGCTGAAGTTCGATAAGGCTCTCAGTGAATTGAGTGCCGAGGACTATATCGCGGATATACTGGTCGAGGGTCTTGGCATAAAGAGCTTTATTGTCGGCAACGATTTTCGCTTCGGTCACGAGCGCAAAGGCGATTTTAAGCTGCTGCAACTCTCGGGCGAAAAGTATGGTTTCGAAGTCGTGGAGACTGCTAGCTACGAACGCAACGGCCACAGAATTAGCAGCACTTATATTAGAGAGCAATTAGAGAAGGCCGATTTTGGCCTGGTCGAGCAGTTAATGGGAAGGCCTTTCTCCATCAAGGGTGAGGTAGTAAGCGGAAAGCAATTGGGAACCGATATGGGCTTTCCGACTTGTAATATCAATCCACAGCGTCTGCGTATACCGCTGCATGGAGTCTTTGCCTGCGAAGTACGACTGGGTGATCGCTATCATCATTCGGCCGTGAATATTGGCTACCGTCCCACGGTTACAGAGTCGGGGGAGGCCCTGCTGGAGGCACATATACTGGATTTCAACGAGGATCTGTACGGAAAGACTATCGAGGTCATATTTAGACATAAGATTCGAGAGGAGATGAAGTTCTCCGGCCTCGACGAGTTGAAGCGGCAGATCGGTGAAGACGTAAAACAGGTAAGAGAACTATTTGGCAATACTGCCTAAGAATATTCGATTACTAACAGATACATAACAGAAGATACCTAGACAACATACAGTTCAAGCTATGAGTGATTATAAAGATACCCTAAACCTACCCCATACCGAATTTCCGATGAAGGCCAATCTGGCACAGCGGGAACCTACTCTATTGCAGAACTGGCAGAAGCTCGATCTCTACAAGCGTATTGCACAGAAGAATAGCGGCAAGCCAAAATTCGTATTGCACGATGGGCCTCCCTATGCCAATGGAGAGCTGCACCTGGGGCATGCGATCAATAAATCGCTGAAAGATTTTGTCGTGAAGGCTAAGTCATTGAATGGCTTCGATGCGCCCTATATACCCGGTTGGGACTGCCATGGTTTGCCCATCGAGCACAACGTAGAGAAGAAAAAGGGCAAGGCCGGTCAGAAAATTTCTCACGCCGAATTTCGCAAGGCATGCCGCGAATACGCAGCGAAACAGGTCGATATCCAGCGTAAAGGTTTTATTCGTCTGGGAGTACTTGGCGATTGGGAACAGCCGTATCTGACGATGGATTTCGAGACAGAGGCAGACATCGTGCGCTCTCTTGGAAAGATAGTGGAGAACGGCCATCTGGTGAAGGGCTATAAGCCCGTCTATTGGAGTGTAGTCGGAGCTTCTGCCCTGGCGGAGGCTGAGGTTGAGTATCAGAACAAAGATTCCTTTGCTATCGATGTGCGTTTCGCGCCGCTAGATAGAGAATCGTTTCTCGCCAATTTCTCACTAGTGGGCTCGACAGCAATAACGGCGGAAGAGAGCATTTCTGTTGTTATATGGACGACGACACCCTGGACGCTGCCCTCTAATCAGGCAGTCTGTCTGCATGCCGAGCTGGACTATGCTCTTGTGCGTTGCGAATTGGATCAGGGTCCTGAGGTATTGGTAGTAGCGAAAGACATGGTTGAAGGCATTATGACTCGTTACGGATGTGAGTCATACGAGCTTGTAGGCGAGGCGACTGGTGCGCAGCTGGAGAAGCAGTTACTGCAGCACCCCTTCGTCGAAAGACAGGTGCCCCTGATTCTAGGTGAGCACGTCACCCTGGAGGCGGGAACCGGAGCCGTGCACACGGCGCCGGATCATGGTGTCGACGATTTTAATGTCGGCGCAAGCTATGGCATAGGCACGCTAAATCTTGTCGATGAGAATGGAGTGTTCACGCAGGCGGCGGGAGACTTCGCCGGCGGCCACGTCTACAAAGTCGATGAAGACATCATCGCGAAGCTACGGGAAGTAAAGGCGCTGGTAGCGCTGGACAAGATAAACCATAGCTACGCCCACTGTTGGCGAACAAAGACTCCACTGATCTACCGCGCAACACCGCAGTGGTTTATCAGTATGAGCGAGAAAGACCTGTTGGGTAAATCTCTGAAAGCAGCTGAGGACGTGGACTGGATCCCAGACTGGGGTAAGGCTCGCATGGAGTTGATGCTAAAGGGCAGTCCCGATTGGTGTATCTCACGGCAGCGCACCTGGGGTGTGCCGATTACTCTGTTCGTTAATAAAGAAACCCAGGCCTTGCATCCGCAGACCAGCGAGTTGATTGAGAAGGTAGCGCAACGCATCGAGAAGGATGGCATCGAGGCTTGGTTCGAACTGGAGCCTGAAGAGTTGCTCGGAACAGAAGCGGCGAACTATGAGAAGGTTACCGATACTTTGGATGTCTGGTTCGACTCCGGGGTCAGTCACTATTCGGTCATGGGTAAACGTGACGAGTTAAGCTACCCAGCCGACCTGTACTTGGAAGGTTCAGATCAACACCGTGGCTGGTTCCAGTCTTCGCTAAAGACCGCTGTGGCTATGAACGGCACCGCCCCCTACAGGCAGGTACTGACACATGGTTTCTTCGTAGATGCCGACGGTAAGAAGATGTCAAAGTCTCTAGGTAACACCGTCGCGCCTGACCTTATATTCAAGCAGTACGGCGCCGATATACTGCGCCTGTGGGTCGCTGCCACAGACTATCGTGGCGAGATGACCGTATCGGATGAAATCTTTAAGCGCGTTGCAGACTCCTATCGCAGGATTCGCAACACGGCGCGGTTTATGCTTTCCAACCTTAGCGGCTTCGATCCGGAACGGGATCAAGTGAATGCCCAAGATATGATCGCGGTGGACTACTGGATCACCAGGCAGTGTCAGCTGCTGCAGAAAGAAGTCATCGGTCACTACGACAGCTATAACTTTCTGAATGTGTATCAGAAGATTCATAATTTCTGTGTAGTCGAGCTCGGCGGCTTCTATTTGGATGTCATTAAAGACCGGCAGTACACGACACAGGCGGACAGTCTGGCGCGGCGCTCTACGCAAACGGCTCTGTACCACATCCTCGAAATGTTTAGCCGCCTGATCGCACCGATTCTCAGTTTTACGGCGGACGAGATTTGGCAGAACATCCCAGGCTCAAGGGTGGAGTCAGTTTTCCTCTCTAACTTCGCGGATGGCGTCGCTGACTACCCCGAGTTGGAAGCGTTTCCCGATGAGTTCTGGCAGCAAGTACTCGCCGTTAAGACGGCAGTGAATAAAGAGCTAGAGGCCAAGCGAGCGGCCAAGGAAGTGGGTGCGAGCCTGAGCGCAGAAGTCGATATCTACTGCGACGATACCCTAGCCGCCCTGCTTAATAGCCTTGAAACCGAATTGCGCTTCGCATTGATAGTGAGCCGGGCTAAGGTGCACTCCATTGCCGAGGCACCCGAACATGCGAGTGCGACAGAACTTGAGAATGTGAAACTTGTCATCTGCGCCTCAAGCCATGAGAAGTGTGAGCGCTGCTGGCACCACACGGCTGATATAGGCATGAGTGCCGAACACCCTTCGCTATGTCAACGCTGTGTGGTAAACGTTGATGGCGACGGTGAGCCGCGAAGCTTCGTCTAGTGGTATCTAAGCAAGTTATAGGGGCTGGCTCACGCGTCAGTCTGCATTTTTCACTCTCGCTACCTGGTGGCGAATTAATCGACAGCAATTTCGACGGTTCCATTGCGAGATTTCGCCTCGGCGACGGCAGCATGTTGCCGGGATTCGAGGAACAGCTTCTGGGTCTCGGCGCCGGCGACGAGGTAGATACTACGCTTAATGCTGAACAGGCATTCGGAGAGATTAACCCAGGAAACATCCATCGATTTCCCATTGCCAAGTTTCGGAATTTGCTGGAAGATGACTTGATCCCGACTGAGGTGGGCGCAGTGGTTTCGTTCAAGGATGCAGGCGGTTTCGATCTGCCAGGCGTGATTGCCGACATTACGCCCTCCACCGTGATAGTGGATTTTAATCATCCGTTGGCGGGCAAGGACATCGTATTCAAGGCGCAGATTGTTTCCGTGATCGATGCAGATGTCGACGCAGTAGAAATAAAAGTTTAGCTAAGCTCAGGTGGCATTGGTCATGCACCGCAGCGGGAGCACTAAAGTAGTTTTCATTTAATTTCATGCTTGAGGCTATCGTGAACATTCGAGTATCAAACGAATCATCAGCTCCAAAATCAGTTCGGCTGGCTAATCCTCGTGGATTCTGCGCTGGCGTGGACAGGGCGATCGATATCGTCAATCGTGCGCTGGATATTTTTGGTGCACCTATCTACGTGCGCCACGAAGTTGTTCATAATAAATTTGTAGTAGATACGCTTCGCAAGCGCGGCGCGATATTCGTCGATGAGCTGGAAGACATTCCTGTGAAAGACGAACGCGGCCGATCCTCGATTGTTATCTTCAGCGCCCATGGCGTGTCACTTGCGGTAAAGGAGGAGGCGAGTAGTCAGGGTTTTAAGATATTCGATGCCACCTGTCCGTTAGTGACCAAGGTACACCTTGAGGTAACGAAGTTTAGCCAGGAAGGAAGAGAATGTGTATTGATAGGTCATCAGTTCCATCCCGAAGTCGAGGGCACCATGGGACAGTACGACAAGTCCGCCGGCGGACAGATCTACCTGGTCGAGTCTGTGGATGATGCGCTAAATCTAAAAGTGAACAATCCTGAAAACCTGAGCTACGTGACGCAGACCACGCTGTCTATGGATGACACTGCGAAGGTTATTGATGCACTGCGTGAGAAGTTTCCCTCTATTGCAGGTCCGCGCAAGAAAGATATCTGCTATGCCACACAGAACCGTCAGGATGCTGTGAAGCAGCTGGCGCTGGAATGTGAAGTGCTGCTGGTTGTGGGCTCGCCGAACAGCTCGAACTCCAACCGACTTAAGGAATTGGCGGAGCGATTAGGCTGCGAGTCGTATCTCATTGATAGCGTCGAAGACATAGACCCGAATTGGTTCAACGGTAAGTCAAGATTCGGCATTACCGCAGGAGCTTCGGCGCCGGAAGTATTGGTTCAACAAGTTGTGGATCGTCTGCGAGAACTCTGCCACCAAGAGCCGGAAGAACTGGTGGGAGTTGAGGAGAACGTCGTGTTCAGCATGCCTCGAGATTTGCGCGGCTAACAGCACGGCCGAAGCCCTCTAACTTTTTAAATCTGCAGCAGTTGTTCGAGCTTCTCTCTCAAAGAGGCCAAAGCGGTAGACATCTGCTCCGACTTGGCGCGTTCCTTCGCAACCACTACTTCCGGCGCGTTATCCATAAACTTTTTGTTATTCAGCTTGCCAGATACAGCTCTCATGCCTGTTTCGAGTTTCGCAATTTCCTTCTCGAGGCGAGCGCGTTCAGCATCGACGTCGATCAGGCCAGCCATGGGGACGAGTATCTCGATATTGCCATGGAGTTGTGTGGCCGCTGTCGGTAATTCTTCGTCGCCACTCAGCCACTGGATGCTTTCCAGCTTCGCCAGCTTCACCAGATAGTGTCGATACTCATCGAGTCGCGCCTTGTCGCTGTCGTCGCCTTTGTTCAGGAAGACAGGGATCGCCTTCGCGAGTGAGATGTCCATCTCGCCGCGAATGTTTCGAATGGCGACGATAATGCCCTTAATCCACTCGATGCTCTTTTCGGCGTTCTCATCCAGGTTGTCAGTATCAGGCTGTGGATAGGGCTGCAACATGATGCTCTCACCTTCAATGTTTAACAGAGGAGCGATGCGTTGCCATATCTCTTCGGTGATGAAGGGCATGAAAGGGTGCATAAGCCTGAGGCTCTTCTCCATGATGTTGAGCAGCATCCAGCGAGTCGCTTCAGCTTCCTTCGGATTGTTTTCCTCATCCCAAAGCACCGGCTTGGAGAGTTCTACATACCAATCGCAATATTCGTTCCATACGAATTCCTGCAGGGCTTGTGACGCGAGATCGAAGCGATAGTTAGCCATGGATTCTTCGATGCTCGATGCTGTCTGCTCGAATCGGCTGGCTATCCATCGGTCCGCAGTGGAAAAATGTTCTGCTGAGATGCTGACGCCATCTACAACTGGCTTGTCTTCACAATTCATCAGCACATAGCGCGCCGCGTTCCAGATTTTATTGCAAAAATTTCTGTAGCCTTCTGTGCGCCCGAGGTCGAATTTAATATCGCGGCCGGTGGATGCCAGAGAGTAAAAGGTGAAACGCAGTGCATCGGTGCCGAAGCCTGCGATGCCTTCCGGAAATGCGTCGCGGGTGTGTTTCTCTATCTTCGCTTTAAGCTGCGGCTGCATCATGTCTGCCGTGCGCTTCTGCACCAGTTCATCGATTTCTATACCGTCGATCAAATCGATAGGATCGAGAATATTTCCCTTGGACTTGGACATTTTCTGTCCCTGCTCGTCGCGCACCAAGCCCGTGATGTAAACTTTCTTGAAGGGAATCTCGCCGGTAAATTTAAGGGTCATCATGATCATGCGCGCAACCCAGAAGAAGATAATATCGAAACCAGTTACCAGCACGTCAGTTGGGTGGAAACGATCAAAATACTCGCGGTCATCAGGCCAGCCTAATGTGGAGAAGGTCCACAGGGCGGAGGAGAACCAAGTGTCTAGAACGTCTTCATCCTGTCGCAGCGCTACCTCGGCACCGAGATTGTGCTTCTGCCTGACATCAGCCTCATTCTTGCCCACGTAGACCTTGCCGTCGTCGTCATACCAGGCGGGAATGCGGTGTCCCCACCACAGTTGTCGACTGATACACCAGTCCTGAATGTTACGCATCCAGGCGAAGTAGGTGTTCTCCCAGTTCTTTGGTACGAACTCGATGTCGCCGTCTTCGACTGCTTTGATCGCGGGGTCAGCCAGTGATTGAACGGCGACATACCATTGGTGTGTAAGGTAGGGCTCGATGATTACGCCGCTACGATCGCCGCGTGGTACCTTGAGTTTATGTGGCTCGATCTTGTCTACCAGGCCTAGCGCTTCCAAGTCTGCGACGATCTTCTTTCTCGCCTCGAAACGATCCAGGCCTCGATATACTTCCGGTGCATTCTCGTTGATACAGGCTTCGTCTGTGAGAATGTTGATAATCTCTAGCTCGTTTCGCTTTCCCACCTCGTAGTCATTAAAGTCATGAGCTGGCGTTATTTTTACGCAGCCTGTGCCGAACTCAGGGTCGGCATAGTCGTCTGCAATGATCGGTATCTGTCGATCGCATAGGGGCAGTTCAACAAACTTTCCAACCAGATCCTTATAACGTTCATCATCCGGGTGGACTGCAATCGCACTGTCGCCTAAAAGTGTTTCCGGCCTGGTAGTGGCGATAATCACGTGCCGACTCGGATCGTCTGCAAGGGGATAGCGGAAATGCCATAGCGAACCGTTTTCTTCTTCGGAAATCACTTCTAGGTCGGATACAGCTGTGAGTAATTGTGGGTCCCAGTTGACGAGGCGGTTGCCGCGATAGATCAGTCCTTCCTCGAAGAGCTCGATGAAAACTTTTTCCACTACGGCTGATAACTGCGGATCCATTGTGAAGCGTTCGCGGGTCCAGTCGAGAGAGGAGCCTAATCTGCGAATCTGCTCGGTGATTATGCCGCCAGATTCGACTTTCCAATCCCAGACCTTCTTAACGAATTCCTCGCGGCCGATTTCCTGGCGCGAGCTACCTGCGGCATTGAGCTGTCGCTCGACAACCATCTGAGTGGCGATGCCTGCGTGATCGGTACCTACCTGCCACAGCGTCGCGCGACCTAGCATGCGATGATAACGGGTGAGAGCGTCCATGATCGCGTTCTGGAAACCATGCCCCATATGGAGACGGCCAGTAACATTCGGAGGTGGAATTACGATGCAATAGGGGTCGCCATCACCTTGTGGGGCGAAATAGCCTCGATCTTCCCAGGTTTTATACCACTGTTCTTCGAGTTGTTTCGGTTGGTAGGTCTTGTCCATACTAATGCTAAATTACCGCGCTGCAAAAAGGCGCAAGTATACATGAAGAGGCTGAATTTTGCCGGAATTAGCGGCATATCGGAGCGACTGGGAAATCAGAGTTTGAATGTCTCGATCTGGTAGGCTTTTTCCTTGTAGAAACGGTAGCGGTCTCGCCCTTGCGCCAGGCTTTCGCTGTCGGAGCTTATAACCTCGTTGATACGACTGAATTGCTCCTCGATATGACAGGGCTGTTTGTCAAGATTTATGAGGACGTCGGCATGAGTGGCAGCAGCAATATCGGTGCCGACAGTGACGGGTTCGCTACCGCTACCAATCCTGCAGTGGGGTATAAAGCTGCTCGGCGCATATTGCCAGAGCAGATCGTCCAGAAGCTTTGATTGCTGCTCGGAATCTGCCTGGATATGGATGCGATGACCCAGTGAGTAGGCCTTCTCGGTTAATCGGCACACGAACTGCAAACGCGACTGCGGCTCGCTACTCGGGAGCGTGTAGAAATTGACCTGCATCATCGGCTATAGCTCAAAATTCTTCGTATCAGGCCTTCTGTTGGCTTAGGTATTCGACCAATAGAGCTACCGGGCGACCGGTCGCTCCTTTCTGTGGCCCTGAATTCCAGGCACTACCCGCAATATCCAGGTGCGCCCACTTGTACTTCTCGGCAAATCGAGCGAGGAAGCAGGCTGCCGTAATGGTGCCGGCTCTAGGGCCGCCGATGTTGGCGATATCCGCAAAATTGCTATCAAGCAGTGGCTGGTATTCTTCCCAGAGCGGCAATTGCCAGACGCGATCCAGGCTCTGTTGCCCGCAGTCGATGAGGGTTTTCGCTAGTTTATCATCGTTACTGAGCATGGCACTGACGTGGGATCCGAATGTAGCTACTGCGGCGCCGGTAAGGGTTGCGATATCAATCACACTGCGCGGCTGATAGCGTTCTGCGTAGGTCAGCACATCACAGAGCACGAGGCGGCCTTCCGCGTCGGTATTGAGTATTTCGATGGTCTTGCCAGCCATGCTGGTGACGATGTCGCCGGGCTTGGTTGCTGTGCTACTTGGCATATTCTCAACAGCGCCAACGAGGCCGACTATATTGATAGGAAGCTTCAGTTGCGCGACGGTGGCCATAGCGCCGATAACGCTCGCGGCTCCGCACATATCGAACTTCATCTCGTCCATCGCTGCGCCCGCTTTCAGGCTGATGCCGCCAGTGTCGAAGGTGACACCCTTGCCGACGAGCACATGGGGTTTACTATCCCTCTTGGCTCCGGTGTATTCCATCACGATGAGCTTCGCTTCTTCGGCGGACCCGGCAGACACAGAGAGTAGCGAGCCCATCTTCAGGCGCGCCATCTGCTTCTCACTGAGAATCTTCACCTTGAGGGAGCTGTATTTATTGCCTAGCGCTGTGGCCTCGTTCGCGAGGTAGGTGGGGGTGCAGATATTACCCGGTAAATTGCCCAGGTGCCTTGCACGGTTGATGCCGGCACCGATAGCGCTACCGGTATTCAGTGCTGTCTCTAGCGCCTTCCTGCGCGCTCCGGCGGCGGGGGCGGCGCTGATCAGTTTCGTGCTGACGGCCTTGCCCTTTTTACTCTTGGTTTCGGTATATCTATAACTTCCGGATTCGGCTTCCTGTGCCAGGCGTTGGCAGAGCCAGGCAGCGGTCTGGTCTTTTACGACTATGCTCGCCAGGGCGAAATGCGCGCTGACGGCATTCGATCCGAATAGTGTCTTGAGCCCAGCTTCCAGCATCTTGGTGGCGTTCTTGCTGTCTAGTTTTTTGTTATCGCCGCCCCCTAGTAGCAGTAGACGCTTGCTCTTTAAGCCCACCGGACTGTGGATGAGCTGGGTTTCACCCAGTTTGCCGGTGAAGTCTTCCGAGCGAATGATCTTGCTGATGCCCTGGTTGCCCACTTTATTGGCTTGTTTGGCCTCTTCGCTGAGGGCTCCCTTGCTCCAAACTACCACTGCTATGCAATCGGCATTAATCTTGTCGACGCTTCCGGCTTTAATTGAATACTTCATCTTTTGTTACTGACCCCTGTCGGCTGAAGAACGCATGAACACTGCTGAGCGATAATCCTAGAGTTATTCAGACACTTAAGCAACTACGATAGGATTTTGCGAAATTCTGCAGAATTTTTGCGACAAATAGTTCACTTTTTTAACAGAAAATGACTAAAATCCTGAACCAAATAGTCTTTTGCCTGTCCCACTAGTGTTAGTGTAGTCTCGTCTTAAAAAGGAGCAGTCATGCCTCGAGTTAAAGTAACACCCCCTGATCAATTTTTGTTCAGCATGGAGCGCCGGGTTGGTATCAGCGATGTAAATTACGCGAAACACCTCGATAGCATAGCGATGGTGAAGATTCTCCACGAGGCGAGGCTACAATTTCTAGCGAGCCTGGGCTTTACTGAGGGTAATATCTTTGGGCTGGGCATGGTGGTTACAGATCTCGCCGTGGAATACCGTTCGGAATCGTTCTCCAATGATATGTTGGTCATAGATGTGGGTGCCAGTAGCTTTAATCGCTATGGTTTCGATATAGGTCTGCAGGTTACCAATAGTGCCCTGGAAACGGTGGTCTGCAATGCCAAGATGGGCGTCGTATTCTTCGACTTCGATAAACATCAGATTATCGACGTGCCGCCTGCATTCAAGGCGCTGCTTGGGCATCAGGAATCTCAGGTCGCCTAATTCAGAGGCTGGCGCCTAACTTTACTCTGATATTTCGAGTAAACTGTCGGCTCCTCTCAGCAACATACGCGGCCTCGGTTTGATCATATTCCGCTACCTTAGTAAGCAAATTCTACAAGTAATGGCAGCCGTCACCCTGATTCTCCTCGTGGTGGCGCTCACTAGCCGATTTATCCAGTACCTGTCTCAGGCTGTAGCGGGCGAACTGGCGTCGGATGTCCTGTTTCTACTCATGCTTTACCGCTTGCCTGAATTTCTGCTGGTTATTCTTCCTCTTGCCCTATTTCTCGGGATTCTCTTGGCCTATGGCCGGATGTATGCGGAGAATGAGATGGTAATTCTTATCGGCAGTGGTTATAGCCAGAAGCGACTTTTATTAGCGACTCTTGGTACTTCTTCAATTATTTTAGTGCTTGTAGCAATTCTCAGTCTGCAAGTCGCACCTTGGGGCGTTCGCAATACAGAGCAACTAAAGCAGAACCAGGACCAATTAACAGAGCTCGATCTGATTGTTGCCGGTCAATTTCAAAGCTTCGGAGAGGGTAACCGAGTCACCTACGCAGAGCGCACTAACTCCTCCGCCTCCGGCGAGCGCCAGCTGCAGAATGTCTTCGTTGCCTTGAGTGGCGCTGGCGATGAATCCGGGGAGGGCAGTCCGCGTATCATTGTGGCGGAATCGGCGCGGCCGGAGATCGATGCCCAAACTGGTGCTCGATTCATGCGATTGGAGAACGTCTATCAATATGATGGTGTACCTGGCACCATGGATTTTAGCATCGGACAGTTCGACGTTCAGTCCATCGTATTGCCCGATGCGGCGAGTATCGAACCTATCCTGGAAGAAGAGTCACTTACTACGGCCGAGCTTATTCGTTCAAACTTGCCCGAGCACCAGGCCGAATTGCAGTGGCGTTTATCGATGCTATTGCTTATTCCGATTATAACTACTATTGCCGTACCCCTTAGTAAGGTCGATCCGCGACAGGGGCGATATAGCAAGCTTCTGCCTGCTGCTCTTCTGTATGTGTTCTATTTCGTTATGCTGCAATTTTCGAAGGACCTGATTGCCACAGAAAGCCTACCTGCCTTTGTTGGTCTGTGGTGGGTGCATGCGCTATTTATTGGCATTGCGTTTATGATCTATCGATTTCCCGATCTGGGAAAAATGTTCGCATTAGGTGCTTCAAAGTGACTAAACGTTCATTCAGCTTGGGGGCAGCCTAGTCGCGCACTATGGAGAAGATTGATAAACATATTCGCAACACCGTCCTACTGGCTATGCTGGTCGTAATATCGCTTACCATCTCGCTAGACCTGGTATTTGCCTTGGCCGATGAAGTCGCGGACACCGACGAGAATTACTCGTTGATCAATGCGTTTAGCTATATTCTATTGAAAATTCCAACTAGCGTTTATGAGTTGCTGCCCTTCGTCGCGCTTGGCGGTGCGCTAATCGGCCTAGGAATCCTCGCCTCTAATAATGAGTTGGTCGTCATGCAGGCCGCCGGAGTTAGTGTGTGGCGCATTGTGTGGTCTGTTCTCAAGCCTACTGTTTTTATCATGCTGCTCAGTCTATTGCTCGGCGAATTTATCGCGCCGCCACTTGAACAGCTAGCGCAGAGCGACAAGGCGATTCAACAAAGCAGTAATGACTCAATTAGTTCGGAGCGGGGCACTTGGCGCAAGCTTGGTAACGAATACATTCACATCAATGCCATCGCCCCTGGAGGCGAATTATTGTACGGCGTAACGCGATATGAGTTAGGTGGTAACCGTAATATCGTCTCAAGTAGCTTTGCTGAAACTGGACGCTTTGTAGATCGGGAAGATTCGGCCTACTGGCAATTGAGTAATGTTAGAAAAAGCACATTCGGCCCCGGTTCTGTATCTTCACAAGAGTACTTGCAGGAAGACTGGCAGATTGATCTATCACCGGAACTCCTATCCGTTCTGCTAGTCGAGCCAGATCGACAATCGATATCCGGGCTTTTTCGCTTTGCCCAGTTCTTCGAATCACAGGGCCTGGATTCGGCTACCTATTTCTTGGCATTCTGGAAAAAGCTCCTGCAACCACTAGCCACCCTCGTGTTGGTGATCCTCGCTATATCATTTGTATTCGGGCCGCTGAGGGAATCGACAATGGGCTTCAGGGTCTTTGTTGCCTTGGGTATCGGCCTCATTTTCACTATCGTACAGAGGCTAATGGAACCGGCAAGCCTGCTCTATGGATTTAGTCCACTAGTGGCAGTGCTGACTCCCATTTTCTTGTGCGCTGCATTAGGCCTCTTTTTAATGCAGCGTGTGCGTTGATATCAACCCCAAGAATCAAAGAACTATCCCCAGGTTCAGACTTTTTTGCCATTTGCTGTCAATCCAAGATTGGCAGGCTGTTGCTGGACAATGGAATTTAATTTAAATTCTTTAACTAGAGCTGGAAGCATAAATTGATAGCCCCTAATTAGGAGAGGTTTGTATGGCGGTGACTAAAATTGGAACTGGTTCCTGTCTGTGTGGTGCAGTTAGCTTCACGGCGCATAAAATGAGCAACAAGGTGGCGGCATGTCACTGCAACAGCTGTCGGAAATGGGGTGGCAGCGCATTCATGGAGGTAAATTGCGGTCCGGACGTGGAGTTCGAAGGCGCCGATAAACTATCGGTTTATTCTTCTTCAGACTGGGCGGAGCGGGGCTTCTGTTCGGTCTGCGGAAGCCATATGTTCTACCGGCTGAAAGAATCCCAAGAGCATATGATGTTGGTCGGCTTGTTCGATGATGACAGTGAGTTGGTCTTTCAGCGTCAGGTATTCATCGAGGCAAAGCCTCACTACTATCAATTCTCAAACGATACCGAGGACTTGACGGGCGAAGAGTTGTTCGCTCAGTTCGCGCCACCTGAAGAGTAGCGCCTAGTCGAAGGGGCGATGATCCTTTGGCAGAAGAACCACCTTACTGCGGGAAATTCTGTCGTGAATCGCGTCGCCATTCTTGTCGATATATATCCAAAGATAACCGAGCCCAATTAGAAAAAATGCAGGCCATGCGCAGAGGTAGCGGATAAGTCCTTGCTGCACGCTTATTAGCCCACCATCGAGTGCTTCTAACTTTATGCGCCAGGCAATCATGCCGAGCGTCTGGCCGCTCTTTATCCAGAACCATATGTAGAAGCCGCTACCGCTGGCTAACATCATGATAAATATTATGGTGTCGAGAACCGGGTCGGTTTGCACGACGCCATCGACCAATTGGTTTGTATCCGGACCTACCAAGAGCTGTACGGCGAAACCAAGCAGCATCCAGATGGCGGCTACGAGGAAGCCATCGTAGAGCAGAGCGGCCATGCGACGCATTAGGCCCGCTCTCGGATAGGGCTCTGCTAGCTCCGTTGCTTCGGATTCTGATGAAGTCAAAGTCTACTCAAGTTGCTTAGAGCTCTTTAGCGGCCTGAATGAGTTCGTTTACCGCCTTCTGACCGTCCCCAAACAGCATCTTGGTGTTGTCAGCAAAGAACAGCGGGTTCTCAACGCCGGAGAACCCAGTTCCGCGCCCTCGCTTGATGACAATGACATTATCCGCATCGATCGCGTCGAGAATTGGCATGCCGAATAGCGGGCTACTGCTGTCGTTCTTCGCAGATGGGTTCACCACGTCATTCGCTCCTATCACGAGAGCTACCGTTGTGTTCTTAAAATCGGCATTGATGTCTTCCATGTCATATATCATGTCATAGGGTACGCCAGCTTCAGCGAGTAGTACGTTCATGTGGCCTGGCATTCGGCCCGCAACAGGATGAATCGCGAATTTCACGCTGACGCCTTTCTCCGTCAGAATCTGGGTGAGTTCCCATATTTTGTGTTGCGCTTGGGCTACGGCCATTCCGTAACCGGGGATAATCACTACCTGGCTGGCGAAGGACATTAAGATGCCCGCATCCTGTGCCTGAATCTCTTTCATCACGCCTTCGGTACCATCTGCGGCAGCGGCACCCGCATCGGTTCCTACGCCGGCGAAGAACACATTCGCGACGGAGCGATTCATAGCCTTCGCCATCAGTTGCGTCAACAATGAGCCCGCCGATCCGACCACGATGCCTGCGATGATCATCGCGGCATTGCCGAGCACGTAGCCTTCGAAGCCTACGGCTAGCCCTGTCAGTGCATTGAAGAGGGAGATGATTACCGGCATATCCGCACCACCCACCGGCACGGTGATGAAGATGCCTAGCACGAGAGCGAGCACATAAAACACGATGATCGTATCGATGCTATTGGTAAAATAGATAGCCGCGGCGAACCCAATAGTTACGATGGCGAGTATCGCGTTAACGATGTGTTGCATAGGCAATAGTTTGCTGCGATTCAGGCGGCCATCGAGCTTGGCCCAGGCAATGATGCTGCCGCTGAATGAGATCGTGCCGATGATGGCGCCAAGAATGCCGAGTACGGCAACGTCGGCGCCTAGAATGCTGGCCACGCTGGCGCTACCCGATACATCGTGAGAGGCCTCATTACTGGCCTTGAGTAACTCGACAGCGGCGATAGCGGCAGCCGCACCGCCGCCCATGCCGTTGTACATGGCAATCATCTGCGGCATGTCGGTCATCGCGACTTTCTTGCCGCTGAACCAGGCGTAGCCACCGCCGAGAGCGATAGCAATGACGATCAGCACGATGTTGATACTAACCTGATCACTATCTATTATTTCTGGCGAAAGGAATGTGGCTAGAGTCGCGAGTATCATGCCTGCGCCGGCCCAGACTATCCCCCGACGTGCGGTTACCGGCGAACTCATTTGCTTCAGGCCAAGAATAAAGAGTGCAGCTGCTATCAGATAGGCAATTTGGATTACAGTTTCCATCTAGGAGCCCCCGCCATCTGTCTTCTTGCCGCTGGGTTTAAACATTTCCAGCATACGCTCGGTGACCACATAGCCACCGACCGCGTTGCCCGCGCCTAACAACACCGCGATAAAACCGATGACTTGCTCGGTAGGAGTCTCTGCGATGCCGAGCGCTACCATCGCGCCAACCAGGACGATGCCGTGTACGAAATTGGAGCCGGACATCAGCGGTGTGTGCAAAATTACTGGCACCTTGCTGATGATTTCATAGCCGGTGAAGCCGGCTAGCATGAAGATGTAGATAGCGGCGAGACCTTCAATCATGAGCTTGCTCCTTCTAGTTGTTCTTTGATGCTTGCATGGTGAATCTCTCCACCATGGGTGATGAGGCTAGCGTTTATAATCTCGTCCTCGAGATCGATATTGATGGCACCATCCTGTATTAATAGTTCCAGGAAGTTGAGTAGGTTCTTCGCATACAATTCGCTGGCGTGATTGCCAACCATGCTGGGGACATTGATCGGCCCATAGATCTTTACACCGTTGTGCAGCACGGTCTCGTCGGCCTTCGTCAGTTCGCAGTTGCCACCGCCCTCGGCGGCGAGGTCTACGATGACTGAGCCTCCGCGCATACCTTCTACCATCTCGGTGCTGATGATGCGTGGAGAGGGGCGCCCTGGTATCGCCGCCGTGCTGACAACGACATCCGCTGCCGCGACATGTTTGGCAAGGATCGCCTGTTGTTGCTGCCGCTCTTCATCTGTAAGTTCTCGTGCATAGCCGCCATCACCCTCGGCCTTGATCTCGATGTCGACAAATTTTGCACCGAGCGACTCCACTTGCTCCTTCACCGCGGCTCGCACATCGTAGCCTTCGACGATGGCGCCGAGTCGCCTCGCTGTAGCGATGGCCTGCAGGCCTGCGACGCCGGCGCCGATCACCAGAACCTTCGACGGTCGTATGGTGCCGGCAGCGGTCGTGAGCATGGGAAAGAACTTGCCCAGCAGATTGCTCGCCAGGAGTACGGCCTTGTATCCCGCTATCGAGGCCTGCGAGGAGAGCGCATCCATAGCCTGCGCTCTGGATATCCGCGGAATTAATTCCATTGAAAACGCGCTGATGTTACGTGCTTTGAGTTTGTTGAAGCGCTCCAGGTCGGAATGCGGATTGAGGTAACCGATCAATACCGATCCCTCCTTAATTTGTGCAATCTGTGCATCCGTAACCGGGTTCACAGTAAGGCAGATGTCGGCATCTGCAAGCATTTCAGCCGAGGAACCCGCAATCTCTGCATTCTCGTAATAGCTGTCGGCATAGCCTGCGAGCTCGCCGGCCCCAGATTCCATAGATATCTGGATGTCCAGCTTAGCCAG
>CAXBLN010000002.1:0-49267 GCA_963976555.1 uncultured Gammaproteobacteria bacterium | reverse complement strand
GTAGCTGATGCCCACGACCTCG
Source organism: uncultured Gammaproteobacteria bacterium (assembly GCA_963976555.1). Taxonomy (GTDB): domain Bacteria; phylum Pseudomonadota; class Gammaproteobacteria; order Pseudomonadales; family Pseudohongiellaceae; genus UBA9145. The sequence goes on along the minus strand of CAXBLN010000002.1, from coordinate 49,245 downwards.
TTCATGCGGCGGCGATCGTTGGCGGTGGCGTTGCGAATCACGTTCCCCCAGATCTTGCCGTTCGGAATCGTGAGCCTCTGGTTATCGAGCGTCATGAGCGTCGTCGAAACCAGGGTCATCGAATCAACCGTCCCCTCCTTACCAGCGACCTCCACGAAGTCGCCTACATCGACCGGGGGTGCAATTGCGTCTACCTCGGCAGCCATGCGCGGCTCGGCGAGTGCGTTAATTTCATCCATGCGGCTGCGATAAATCGATCTTTCGGTTTCACTGAGCGCATTGATCTGTGGAAAGCTGAGTACCTCGACGCCGAGACCTGACGCTATCTCGGCGATCAAGTTGTTCCGTGCCTCGTTGTGTCTCGCGTTCTTCTGAGCATTTAGATAGCTGCCGAAGGCGACCGTCTGCACTACGCCGCCGTTCTCTTTTATGCGTAGCAGTTGCTCATCATCCAGATTGCGGCTGTGTTCGCTCAATGCCCGTGCAGAGGAGTGAGAGGCGATTAGAGGTGCTTGTGTTAATGCCAGCATTTGCATGATGGCTTCCTTGGAGGGATGAGAGACATCGATCATGATCCCCCATCTGTTCATCTCGGCCACGGCTTCCCTGCCCATCTCGCTGAGGCCATTGTGCAACCAGACGTTGTCACGCTCACCGGTGTTGGAATCGGAAAATTGGCTGTGTCCGTTGTGTGCCAGAGACATGTAGCGGCCACCGCGAATTTGGAAATCCCGTATGTTGGCCAAGTCTAAACCGACCGGATAGGCATTCTCGATGCCGATCATCGCAACCTTCTTACCCGCGGCGACGATTCTTCTCACGTCAGCAGAGGTGTAGGCAATCTCGATCTGCTCTGGCGCAATTTCCTCGGCTAGCCGATGTATGGCGTCGAATTTATCGATGGCGTTTGCGTAAGCCGCCGCATAGCCTTCGTCATCGAGGGAGGATTGCCCTGTATAGACAATGAACCAGGCGACATCCAGGCCGCCCTGTTCCATCTTAGGCAGGTTTACCTGCGTATCAAGATTCGAAGTATAGTTGTTGCTGGGAGTGAAGTTGCTGGTATTGATGTCGGCGTGGGTATCCAGAGTTATCACTGATTCGTGAATAGCGCGGGCTCGCTGCACAAGTTGCTGTTCGGATTCTGCCGCAGCGGAGCTTGACGTGGGGGAGGGAGCGCTGCTGGCCTGAGTAGCAGGCGTCGCGTCTTGGCCACATGCTGTAAGCAGGGTCGCCAATAGAAAAATAGAAGTTAAAAGCTTAAGTGATCGGAGTGGGAAAACCATAGTTTGCATGTCTCATTAAAAGTTGATTGCTGGATTCTTGCTCGATCCTAGGGCCAAGGGAATCCCGTGCACAAAGCTAGCACTTAGAATCGTCACCTGACAATGGATTAGCCCGAAATAGAACCAATCAGTGAGTTCACACACTCCATTTCGGCACTTGGGGAGGAAATTGCCAGAGAATCAGGAGCTTTTTGCCCGCGAAACCGATGTTCTCTCAATATTAGGCACGGTATTATGGTGTGAACGTGAGGCCCCAATGCTTTAAAATGCGGGTCTATAGCGATTCTGAATACATCTGACTGCGAAGGCAGAACTGTCCAGCGCACTATTTGAGAGCAATGTAATGAGTCATAATCTGTTAGCCAGCAAGACTTTTAAGAGCTTCGTATTTTTCCTCAGCTTCCTATTAGTATCCACCTCTTTTTCTGAGGGTGGGAGGACGCCGCTGCGAGTCAAGAACGGCATCGTGACCAGTGCCTCTAAACTCGCCTCGGAAGCGGGAGTTGGCGCATTAAAGCAGGGTGGCAATGCAGTCGATGCTGCCATCGCTACCGCCTTCGCACTCGCGGTAACCTGGCCATCAGCAGGCAATATTGGCGGTGGCGGTTTTCTGGTTTATCACGGCGACGATGGCCATGCGACGACCTTCGACTTCAGAGAGAAGGCACCTCTCGCTGCTACGGAACGCATGTATCTGGGGCTCGACGGTAATGTCATCGATAATTCGAATCATATTGGGCCGCTGGCTGTAGGTGTGCCGGGCACGGTAGCTGGCTTATGGAAGGCTCATCAGGAACTGGGCAGTCTGCCTTGGGCAGACCTCGTCGCACCGGCGGTAAAGCTTGCGCGAGAAGGCATCCCGATAAGCTATTCGCTCTATACAGGATTCGCCAGAAGCAAGTCGCGATTCGATCAGTATCCCTCCACAGTCGCGAAGTTCTATAAGGCCGATGGTTCGCTATATGAGCTGGGGGAGATATGGCGTCAACCAGACCTGGCGCACACGCTTGAACTGATTCAGAACAATGGAGCTGATGGTTTCTATAAGGGTGAGAACGCCGCTCGTCTGGCTGGGTTCATGGCAGACATTGGCGGAATCATAACCGAAGAAGATCTGCTGCGATACGAACCCCAGGAGCGTGAGCCGATACGGGGAACTTATCGCGGCTACGATATAGTAAGCATGCCCCCTCCCAGTTCCGGTGGTGTCGCACTCGTAGAGATGCTGAATATCCTGGAGGGCTTCGACCTGGCCGACTTGGGGCATAATTCGGCGGACTACCTGCATGTGCTAACAGAGTCCATGCGCAGAGCCTATGCAGATAGAGCTGAGCACCTCGGCGATCCGGACTTCAATGAAGGCATGCCACTCGAACGATTGATGAATAAGGACTATGCAGCAACCCTGCGAGCGTCTATCGATATGGACAAGGCCTCAGCGAGCAGCCCGGAGGACTTCGCGCAGATATACGAGAGCGAAGAGACCACACATTTCTCCGTTGTCGACAAAGATGGCAACATGGTAAGCATGACCTATACGCTGGAGTTCGGTTACGGCTCGGGCATAGTTGTGGAGGGCGGTGGTTATCTGCTCAATAACGAGATGGGGGATTTCAATGCCGTGCCAGGTGTCACAAATGCGCGCGGTCTTATCGGCACAGCGCCAAACCTGGTGGCGCCGCAGAAGCGTCCATTGTCCAGCATGACTCCGACCATCGTCGCCAAAGACGGTAAGCCAGTGTTTACTGCCGGCAGTCCCGGCGGAAAGACGATCATCAATACTACGATGCAGCTAATATTGAATGTCATCGATCACGAGATGAATATTGCGGAGTCGGTTGAAGCCGGGCGTATTCATCATCAATGGTTGCCGGATGTGACTAGCATGGAAACCGGCGGGCTATCTCCCGATACTATTCGCCTGTATGAGGAGAAGGGCCATCGTATGACGGCGCGCGGAGGGCAGGGTGCCGCGATGGCAGTCTATAATGACCGCGCTAACGGGCTATTCGAGGGCGCAGCAGATTCGCGTCGCGGCGATGCAGCAGCGGTAGGATACTAAGGTTTAGCCTTAGGAAAACAGTAAGCCAGAAACCAGAAAGCCCCGACTTGGTTTCGGGGCTTTCTGGTTTCTGGCTTATACATCCGGCATCAATTGCATTGAAGGCTTAGTTGTTTCATTCTGAGAGCGGTTAGCTCTAGGGAGTATCTTTTCCCCAAAGCAAATTCCTTCGTTTGTAAGATCAGTTTATGTTTTCTGAATTGAGCTAATTCCCAGGGTTATATTCTCGTTGCAGATTTGCTTCGATGTCTTCCCGATAGAAGAGTACATCTCTGAACTCACCCATCGTATACATCTCGGCCTGATCATCGAAATGTGGTGAGTTCGGATCGTTGTGCAGGCCGCCAACTGTAATCGCCTTCGCACTAACCCTATCGCCGAATTCGACGGCTGCCACGAAACTATTACCACTGGTGCCGTACATTTTCTTTGTGCCTGGATAGCTGCGGCTGCCGAACGATGCGAGTGAGCCCCAGCGTGAGGAGGCGAAGGCTACCGGCAGGCTCTCTGCCTCATCGTCAAAATCCTGCACGATGTCGCCATTAAGCCGTTGATAGCGATTTACTTCTCCCCAAGGGACACGCCAGTCGCCGAAATCGGCTTGAAGTTGTTCCGCCGCACTGCGCAATGTGCTCAGTTTCTGTGCTGAACTCGCATTGTTGCTCATGTACTCGTAGATATTGATACCGGCGCTTGCAGCATCTCTAGCGACTAAGTCCATTAAGGCCTGTCCCCAATACACTGCGAGAGTTGTCGCCGTAGAATCCAGGGAAAATCTGTAGTCCCAATCTCTGAGCAGATCGATGTATTCCAGAGTCTTGGATTGAATGGAAACGGGTTGGTCGCCCGGCCTATCTACTGCGGTGGTAAGTAATAGCTTGGGTATCAAGTCTTCGAATGCGGTCAGCGTGGGATCGTAGGCGGCTTCTATTAGCTTATCGATCGTAAAATCGTCACGTCCCTCGAGTACCCTTACGGCATGAATGCCCCGAGGGTTTTCCGAGTTATTCGCCATATAGGGAGGGTAGTCCGCAGCTCTCGGGCTATACTCCCCAGCGGCAGTGAACGGCCAGTTGTTGGTATTCTGAATCCAGCCATTGGCAGGGTTCAGCAGGTGAATTATCTCATCGACAGGATGCAGCCCCTTCCACTCAGTCTCGGGATTGCTGCCATCGAGAGGACTGTTCCAGTCGAAGGATGTGTCCCGTACCGGGATGAAATTGCCGTGGTAGTAGGCGATGTTGCCATCGGCATCGGCGTACACGGTATTGTTCGATGAGTTGGTGAGCAGTTCCATGCTTGCGTAGAATTCTTCATGGTTCTGCGCTTTAGTGCGGGTGTAGGACTGGGTAAGGGCTTTTATTGGTTCCTGCATTAGCTTGATGCTCACCCAATTGCCATCTTGCTCTCGAATGATCGGCCCGTGATGACTGTGATAGACGGTAAAGTATTGCACCGCAGTATCATCACCGTTTTTATAAGGGATGCTTATCTCGGTCTCTCGAAGTTTTCGCTGTTCTTCGCCATATAAATAGTAATAGCCATCGTCTTTCTGCACGATGGTCTCCAGGTATTCGTCAATTGCATCTGCGCGACTCGAGGTGTGCATCCAGCCTGCATTTTCATTAAAGCCCTGATAAATGAAGAATTGCCCCCAGGTAACGGCACCATAGGCGTTCAGGCCTTCCTCACTAACCATATGTAACTCTGAACGAAAGAAGAAGGACGTGTGTGGGTTGATTAAGAGTAGCGCCTCCCCGTTCTCGGTATTTGCAGGAGCTATCGCGAAGCCATTAGAGCCTCGCGGTTCTCCGTCGGCTACAGCTACGCTCTGGGCCACTAGCGTGCCGTCGCCATAGAAGCGTTGTAACTCGCGCAGATTGACTCGCTCAATATCACCGCCGATGCTGCCTTCCGAAAAAGTCAGCGCCATCCATGGCTCGAAGCGATCGATAACCCGCGGTTTAACCTCGGGATGGGTGTGCAGGTAGTAGTTAAGACCATCCGCGAAGGCATTCATTAGCGACTGCAGCCAGAGCGGGCTCGCCTCAAACTGTGCCTGCATATCGGCAGGGTCGATGAAGAGCTTCATGCGCAGGTCTCGAAAGATCTCAGCTTCTCCCTCGGCTTCCGCCAACCGACCCATTGCATTGATGTAATTAGTCTCCACCCGATTAAAATCATCTTCGGCCTGTGCGTATAGCGTGCCGAACACGGTATCCGCATCTGTCTGCCCGTAGATGTGTGGGATGCCCCACTTGTCTCGACTGATGCTGACTCTGCTGGCCTGTTGTTGCCAGCGATTTAACTCGGCAGGGTCAACGCTGGCGACTGCAGCCGTTGTTGAGCTCGTTGCTGGAGTTGTTGGTGACTGCGGCGAACAGCCGGCTATCAGCGTCGTCAGTACCAGCACTTTTAACAAATATTTACTCATCTCGTTTCACCTGTTTCGAACAGCGCCTGCCATCGGGATCTACTTAATTGCAATTTATGGCCTTGATCACTGAGTAATGCGTTGTCCGTTTACCCAGGTCTGTTCAACCTGGGTCTGCCAGATCTCACTTTCATCGATGTTGAACAGATCTCTGTCCAGGATGATGAAGTCAGCCTTCTTGCCCGGCTCCAGTGTGCCCAGCAGATTCTCCTGATGACCGGAATACGCTGCATCGATGGTAAAGCTGGCGAAGGACTCAAGAGTTGTCATCTTCTCTTCGGGAAACCATCCACCTGGAGGTTCATTATTCTTGTCTTGTCGTGTGATGGCGGCGTGCAGTCCAAAGAAGGGGTTCGGTGACTCCACCGGAAAGTCCGAGCCGTTAGCAATTATTGCCCCTGCGTCGATTAACTTACGCCAGGCATAGGCGCCCTGAATACGCACATCGCCAATTCTGTCGACGGCCATGTTCTTATCGCTAGTTGCATGTGTCGCCTGCATGGAAGGTATAACACCCAGTTCTGCGAAGCGAAGAATATCTTCGTATCGCAGAATCTGCGCGTGCTCGATGCGATGTCGCATATCTCGACTGTTCGTCTCGGCGATGAGCTGCTCATAGTTATCCAGAACTACTTTATTGGCGTTGTCTCCGATCGCATGGGTATTCACCTGAAAGCCTGCATTCATAGCGGCGCGCATGAAATATTCGAGGCGCTCCGGGTTGTGTAGGAGCAGTCCGGTGTGTCCGGATAGGTCTGAATAGTCATCTATCATGGCGGCGCCGCGGCTGCCTAGTGCGCCGTCAGCCGCAATCTTTACACTGTTCATCGTAAGAGTGTCATCTGCGCTGCGATAGTGACCCTCGGCGAGTCGCTGCTCATAGAATGAATCGCTTGCAGAGAGCATTACGTTGATGCGAATCGGAAGCGGGCCTTCTTCCAGTAGTTGCTTATAAGCCTCTATTGTTGCGCTGCCAACCCCTGCGTCGTGAACGCTGGTAAGGCCCTGTTTTGCTAATTCGAGCATCGCCGTGCGCAGGGCGAATTTCTGCTCTTCCATGCTGGTCGCTGGAATCTGTGAGCGCACGAGCGCCATCGCGTTGTCGATGAACACCCCGGTAGCATTGCCATCTTCGTCGCGGATTATTTGTCCCCCATCTGGATCTTCAGTGCGCCGATCTACACCGGCCAATTCCATCGCCGCGGTATTTGCCCAGCCGGCATGTCCGTCGACGCGAGAAAGCCATACGGGCTTGTCAGAAATAAGCGCATCCAGGCTCGAAGCTGACGGAAATTCGTTGCTATCCCACAGCACCTGATTCCATCCGCGCCCTTGGATCCATTCGAGTTGCTCGTTCTCTTCAGCGAAATCGGCAACCCGCTGTGCGGCTTGTAGCTCAGTTTCGGTGCCGACCAGATCTACCCTGAGAAGGCTCAGGCCGTAACTGAGCACGTGGCCGTGGGCGTCGATCAAACCGGGGATGAGAGTCTGACCCTCGCCGTCGATGACTGCGGCTACTGCCGTGGGTAGTTCATCGTCTTCTGTGAATAGCCGATCCACTCGATCATCGGTGATCTGAATGGCGTTAAATTGTTGTAGCTCTCGATTCGCACCCAGGGTATAGCCATTCACGTTGGTAAAGAGCGTAGTGTCGGCAGTGAGAGCTGAGCTAAGGGGTAATCCAAGAGTTAAAACCAATGCTGGTGAGAGTAGCTTTTTCATTGTCGTAAGATCTTTCTCGAGAAATAAAGAAGCTTCGATACTAGCAAGTAACTCCTAAGCTGTCATGGCTGGGAAGAGCCGAGGCTGCATGAGGGAGAGAAACTAGCAGACCAAAAAAAACCCGACCACTGTGAGGTGATCGGGTTTCCAAACTGCTAGCTAAGACTACTCACCTTCGCCGGCTTCTGCTTCCACGTAGCGGAAGAAGCCGAAGAACATCTCTTGCCAGGTTTGTTCCCCCCACGAGATCGTTGATGATGGGTCAGGGTTAAATGGGTTATTCGCCGAATTGTCGAACGTCGCCCTGAACACCATCTCAGTTCCGGCAGGTAAGAACTTAGGCTCTTTGAAGTCATAGGTCTTCTGCCAGTTGAACTGATAGTTTGGTACGTTGAGGATTTCCTCGACCTTTCCGTCAGGATAGACGAGTTTGAAGTTGGCATCATAGCCGCGGTAGTGCATGTGCGGCCCCACCATTGTCAGCAAGGAATCCTTGCGGAATTTCTTCGTGGCGACCATCTCGTGGTCGGCTTCGAATGGCTCGATGTTGATCTCGAGGTCCGCGGCTGAACCGCCTAGAATCGGACGGTCGGGCTCTTCATCCCAAAGATAGATGCCTATCTCCGAAGCATCAACGGCTTCTTTACCAGAAGTCGTGTAGTGCATTTGCAGCATTAGGCCACCACCTGCCTTGAGCGGGTAGCCAGCGCCTTCGGGATAAGTATTCAGCGAATTACCCGGGGCATAAGCACCGAGACCTATACCCTGGTTCAGGATTTCAAATTCATTCATACCATCTGGGCCGTAGGAGAAGGCGATGATGTGGTGAAGCACCGTGGTGTCACCCGGTGCGAACGCTACAGCCTTCACCCAGATGTCTTCCTCGAGATCGAGAGGAACCATCAGGTTACGGTAGTCCTGTACGCCGGTTGCAGGTATGCGTTGCTCAGGAATTGGGATAATGAGGTCAGGCGCGCCCTCAGTCCACTTAACTACTTGAGGACGATACTCTGCGAGAGGATCGCTGTTGTCGTTGTTTGGTGCGCCTGCATTGATCCAGCTTACCAACTTCTGTGTTTCTTCGATGGTAATGTGGTTTACACCGTGAAAGCTTTCCACGAATTCGTTGTCGATCTGTCCCGGGGGCATGCGCTTGGTATAAAGCGTTTCCCGAATCATCGGAGACCAGCCCTGTACCATCTGATGGCTGCTCATAGCGAATGGCGCAATTCCACCTTCCATATGGCAGCTAACGCAGCGCTCTTTAAGAATAGGGGCGATATCGTTGGCATAGGAGAGCGATTCGGCGTGAGCAGCGTCAACGGTAAATTCTATAGCGTCGCCCTTACTTGCCAGTTGCTCTACGGTAATGTCTTGATCGCTAAGCAGCTGAGAGAGTGCATCGGCAGCGTAATGTTGCTTCGCGCGTCTGGCACGGCTGCCTTCGGCAAAGCGGTCATTCAATGCACCGCGATAGACGACTTCCTTGGCAGAAGGGTCAAGAATGACCACTTCAGAGCTGCGGCTAAGGCCAAGCTCTTTTGCTACCAATTGTGTGTCGTCCATAAGTACGCGTAGTGTGATGCCTTCCTTCTCGGCTGCTTCACGCATGGCAAGCTTATCTGCTGATCCGGTTGAGTTGATCAGCAGGAACTCGACCTTCTGACCATCGAATTGCTCAGCTACGTCTGCAAGGTCAGCGGCGGCGCGGCGTGCGTCTCTGCTAGCTGGATCGTAGGCGAATAATACTATTGCCTGCTCATCACCGTGACGGCTGAGTTGGAAAAATCGACCGTTCGCATCGACCAGTGAGAAGTCACTAATCCGCTCCGCAGCGTTGGCTGACATGCCAACTAAAACTGTCATCACCGATACAGTCGCAATCTTTGCGATCGTTGTAAATCTAAGCATTTCGCTCTCCTAGAACTTCATATAAGACGGATACTACTTTCTTACTTAGGACGCATCTTAGGGCCCATTGTCGAGGAATGCTTCCTGAATATTGAAAATGTACCGAATTTTGAATAATCGAATAGCTGTTTATGGGCTTTCTGGGCTATGCATCAGTAATTTCGCGGGATGTGGGCTATAGCCGCTGCGCCGTAGGATGCTTCCTACATCTTAGCAGGTCATATAGTAGTGGCAGTAGTTTCTGCTTTTAGGAGAGCTTTACGCGTCAGGCTATGGAAATGGTAGCAGCGAGAGTGAAGACAGATTGGGCAAATACCCAAATTCGCTATGCAGGAGTACAAATATTGAACGCAAAAAAAAGGCTGCGCGATGCGCAGCCTTTTCGGAAACTATCGGTATAGCAGGGTAAGGCTTAAGCCGCTAGCCTGCGTCGCTTGACGCGTCGAGTCCAGCCCATGCCTAGTAGAGTTAGACCTAGCAGGGTCAACATGCTTGGCTCAGAAACTGTAGTACTGGCCGAGAATGTAAGAACTGGTGATGCAGCGCCTGTATCTTGTGCAGTCAGGCTCCAGACAGCATCAGTTGTATCGAATCCGCTCTGTGTGAAAATGCCGCGGCCATTCAACACTAGAGTATCACCGGTGCTGTTAGTGGACTGGTCTATGATAACCAGAGATGTCAGGCTGAAGCTCAGGTCACTAGCACCTGCGTCGCTCCACACCAGGACGGGGCTGACAGTCGTTCCTGAAAATGGCGTGATGTAGAAATCGAAGAGATCCAAAGTGCCAATTCCGGTCAGGCCAAGCATGTCGCCTTCACCGATAGCAAATGTAGAGGGGCTCAGGAAGTCCAGGTAAGTAGCTGTCGCCAAGCTTACGGTAGAACCAGGAGCATCAGAGGGAATGAATATTCCGTTGTACTCCAAGGACCCATTAATAGGGCCTGCATAAGCAGTTCCCGATAGAAGGCCGATAAATACGATGCTGCTTAGCAGCGCTGTAATTCGTTTGATAGTTGTCATGATAGTTTCCGTTCTCAAAAATTTGTTAAAAATCGTTTTAGCGTCTCAAGCAAGCGTTCTACTCAGTTTTCAGCCAATTTGTCTTAAAATCAGCAAATCTAAACGCTACGGTACTAAGAAATGCAATCACTATGCCAAGTTGATAAATTCGTTATTTATCATATAGATAGTATTTCCCTCCGTAGAATTCTGCGCTTCAGTGTAAAAGAAATTGACAGACTGTAGGCCTACTAACCCCCGGAATTGTGGGGAGTTGTTGCCTCTCTAGACATATGCTCATAAAAAACAAAGACTTAACCCACAAATAGTTGCTTTTTATGGTCTGTAAATTTTTCTGACATAACCACTTATGAGCTAGCTGCTACTTGCAGTTTTAGCCCCTCGTAAGGCCATTCCTGGCGAGTATGCTCGTGTCAGCCTTGTTCCGGAAACCCCAAAACAGCTTATTTCGCCAGTGGCAATGATCAACTGGTCAAACTAGGGTTCAACTTCTTATAACTTATTGAATATAATGTCTTTTTCAAAGACAGGGTCGTTGTTATAGGCCGTCCCATGGTTTATTCTCTACAGCGCCTAGAGGCACAGATAGCGTGAACATTGTCGAGATCGGTGTAGCGCATTACCACGGGTGCCGCATTACAACTACTACGGAGCGAGTGATTGTCTAACGATCCAGATGCAAAAAGCCCACTCAGTTTCCATCGCATGGACTCCCGTAGCCACAGGAGTGAAGTCAGGGAACTCTGGATAGAACTCCAATCTAGAAGTACTACTAGCTTCTTTCTGTCTTGGGGATGGATTAGCGTATGGCTAGACACACTCCCAGAAAGCGCCAAAGTTGATTTCGTGCTTGCCCGCAAGGATGGTGAGCCTTATTGCTGTTTTTTTCTGGGAGTCAGAAAAGGCCTGCGTCACTGGTTTTTCTACAAGACACGTGCCTATCTGAATGAAACCGGTAATGAGGAATTAGATGATCTAACCATTGAGTACAATATGGTGCTTGGAGCAACGGAGGAGTTAGTTTGGTCTGAATTATTAGCGAGTCGGCTATTCCATGATATCGAAGAAATGTACTGCAACAATATTACGGATAATACATTCGCTCAGCTAAGCGGCGAGTGTGAGGTATTTGAGAATCGGAGTAGTCATCTGCCCTCCTATTTTGTCGATCTGAAAAAGATCCGAGAAAGCGGCAAGAGTCATCTGGCATTTTTGAGTAGTAACAAGCGGCATCAGATTCAAAAATCACTGTCCTATTACGAGGGTGCTGATTCCATTGAAATTCGAGAGGCCGAAAACGTAGAAGAAGCCCTGGCCTCGATGGATCAATTGAGCAAATTACATCAAGCAAGATGGAACAAAAAGGGGGTATCTGGCTCCTTTGCGAATCGATATTTCCAGTCTTTTCACAAGAAACTGATTGAAAGGCGCTTCCTCGATGGTGAGATTCAGATTCTTGAGTTCAGCAATGCCAAGGGTGCTATAGGCTATCTCTATAATTTTGTTCAAGGCAAGGACGTATTTTTCTATCAGTCCGGATTCGAATTCGAATCAGGTCAAGGAAATGTAGCGCGCCCTGGGATCGTTTGCCATCATCTGGCTATCGAGTATAACCTGGCCAAGGGAAAGAATATCTACAATTTTCTCGGCGGGGATTCACAGTATAAGCGCAGCCTCTCCACCGATAAGGACAAGTTGCATTCAATCCTAGTGGTGCGAAATAATTTCAAGTGGAAAATCGAGAAAGCGCTGTTAGCATTGAAGAAAGCATTGAAAAAATGATTCTGGATGCGATCACGCGAAAGGAAGTTCGGGAAAGTATTTAAGGCGCGGCTATCTCTGAAATCGTAACTCGGTATTTGCCGGATTTTGTAAGTGGGATTTCATCTACAAACTTAAATTCAACCTGCATCGCATTCCCTGCAGTCTTTACGATTTCAGCGAGGCAGAAATCAAGCCGATCCTTTTCAATGCCATTTTTAGCGACTATTTTCAGCACTAGTTGATCTTTGCTTTCTTGGATAACTTGATACTTTTGAACCTCAGGAAATTCTTTCATTAAGTGAGGGAAGAAGCCGCCAGATATGCGTCTGCCATCGGTGGCGATAATTTCGTCCATGCGCCGACCATCAATGTCCGCTATAAGCGGAAGTCCTCGACCACAAGAGCAAGGCTCGCTAGCCCTAGTAACTATGTCGCCATTTCGATAGCGAATGAAGGGCATTCCAAAGTTGTGAAGGTCTGTAACAACTATATCGCCGCTCTCTCCTGGCTGAACTGGTTCATTGCCATTGAGTATTTCGACAAACAGATTGTCATTAGAAAGATGTAAGCCTTCGTGTTTATCGCACTCGGCTGCAATTAGCATGAATTCCCGGCAGCCATATGTATTAAAAACACGGGTGTTAAGTGCACGTTCAATCACCTCTCGTTGTTCGTCGTACAACTTCTCGGCACCAATAATTACCGAATCAATAGGAGCGCATTTCAGATTCTGTGATTCAATAAACTTTGCGAAATTATAAACCGTTGAGGTAAACGCGACTATTCCGGTAGGTCGCCGTCGATTAATATAGTCGAGACAGTTTCGCATTTCTGCCTCTGTAAACTCGAAACAATTGAACATCTTGCGATTGAACGCGCTGTGATAGAGGTCAGTTTTCAATCGGCTGAAGAGGCTTGGCTTCCCAACGTCTACTCCCCACATGTAGAGTACATGTTGTCCTGCTTCGCAACCTGCCCATGAATACCCTCGTTGAGTTGCTGCCGTGCGCCATTCATAGCTGTTGCGATCGAGAGCGAATTGCACTGGCACGCCGGTGGAGCCGCCGGTTCCTTTATGCATGATGTCGGCTCTGTAGTTTGAGGCGATCATAGCCTCCTTGTTAGCAATGAGATCTTCTCGAGAACATATTGGGATGCGTCGAAAATCCGCATAACTTTTTATATCCGAGGGGTGGAGGTCGAGTGACGTGAATAGCTTGTTAAAATAAGGTGCGTTTTGGTATGCGTGATCGAGCAGCTTCTTCAACTCCTGCCACTGAAAATCCGCGACTTCTTCTTCAGATCGCCACTGCCGGTCGAGCATGGCATCGCGATAGATCAGTGTCTTGCGACGCCGAACACCCGTTTCATAAAATGGATAGAGATACCGTTGGAATAGAGTTTTATACATCAGTGGGCTTGGAGAGGCCTAATTAGCGAGGGCAGCAAGTTTCTTTTCCCATTCGAGTGAGGTTTTTACAATAGTGTCCAGATCGTTCAGACGAGGCTCCCACCCCAGGGTTGCTTTAATCGCGTCCGCATTGGCGACCAGCTTTGGAGGGTCGCCGGCTCGACGCGGTGATTCAACTACGTTTAATTTGGTGCCACTGACGCGTTCAACAGAATCTATAACTTCTCTGACACTATAACCGTGACCATATCCGCAATTTAAAGTAGTGCTCTCGCCACCCGTACGTAGATAATCCAGAGCGGATAAATGTGCGGCTGCCAGATCATCGACATGGATATAGTCTCTGATCCCTGTTCCGTCAGGTGTGGCGTAGTCTGTTCCAAAAACATAAATTTGATCGCGTTTACCAATGGCGGCCTCACAGGCAACTTTAATAAGCAGGGTGGCGTTGCGGGTTGATTGACCAATTTTTCCGTCAGGATCGCTTCCGGCAACATTGAAGTAGCGCAGGATAACGGAGTTCATATCTGTAACACTGCAAAGATCCTGCAACATCCATTCGCTCATTAGCTTTGAGCGCCCATAGGGATTAATTGGTGCTTTTGGGCTGTCCTCGGTTGCTACGCCAACTTCAAGCTCGCCATAAACGGCGGCCGTGGAAGAGAAGATGAAGTTTTGCACTCCGCAGGACTGACAGCAGGCGAGTAGGTTGCGCGTGGAGCAGGTATTGTTGCCGTAATATTTGAGCGGATCGGCAACTGACTCGGGAACGATTGTATGAGCGGCAAAATGCAGAACGGAATCAATCTTGTAATCACGTAACACTTTTTCAACAAGCGCTAAATCCCCCGTGTCTCCAGCAACAAGCTCGCCAGAGAGTACGGATTCCGAGAAACCGGTGCTCAGGTTATCCAGTACGATGACCTGTTCGCCCATTTCCCCCAATTGCTTTACGACGTGGCTACCAATGTAGCCAGCACCGCCTGTGACTAGTACTGGAGATTTCATTCTTTTTCCGGAGCTATCTTGTTTTGTGAATGCTGCATCCTATTGGAGAGCCCGCTTAGAGTCGATGGATGTCATCCTGTTTCGGAAGAGAATACTTCACATCGAACAATATACATTTCGACTTCGCATATGATTTTATCGTGTCTATCCCCAATTCCTTGAAACAATCGTGGGCGACGGCAACGATGATTGCATCATAGAACTCGAGTGAGATATCTGAAGTCAGTTGAATACCATATTCTTGTTCTGCTTCTTTCTCGTCAGCCCAAGGGTCATGAATATCAACATTCACGTTGTACTCTTGCAAGGTGTCTACTATGTCAACGACGCGCGTATTCCTTAAGTCGGGGCAGTTTTCCTTGAAGCTGAGACCCATAATAAGAACGTTTGAATCGACAACGTGGATTCGCTGCCTCGTCATCAATTTGATGACGCGCTCGGCTATGTAGGGACCCATGCCATCGTTTATCCGGCGACCGGCGAGTATAACCTCCGGGTGATAGCCTATCTCCTCAGCCTTGTGAGTTAGATAATATGGGTCGACGCTGATGCAGTGCCCTCCGACGAGTCCTGGGCGGAAAGGGAGGAAATTCCATTTCGTTCCTGCTGCCAGTAACACCTCTTCGGTATCAATGCCCAGTTTTTCGAAAATAATACATAACTCGTTTATCAGGGCTATATTCAGGTCCCGTTGAGTGTTCTCAATAACTTTCGCTGCTTCCGCAACTTTAAGACTGCTGACTTTGTGGGTTCCTACTTTTACTATCTTTTTGTACAGCTCATCTACAAAGGTACTAGCATCAGGTGTTGACCCAGAAGTTACCTTAACAATCGAATCGATGCGGTGAGTCTTGTCGCCTGGGTTTATTCTCTCGGGGCTATAGCCCACATAGAAATCCTGATTGAAGACTAATCCAGACTTATCTTCCAGAATGGGCACGCAGACCTCTTCAGTGGCTCCGGGGTACACAGTAGATTCGTAGATAACTACGTCTCCGGGAGATAAAACAGAGCCGACTGTCACGCTCGAGGCCTCCAGCGGAGTCAGATTTGGTCTTTTCTGCGCGTCGATAGGGGTGGGGACGGTAACGATGTAGACGTTACAATCTTTTAGGTCGGATATGTCCGACGTGTATTTCACTTTAACGGCGGCTAAGTCATCTGAGGTGAGCTCATTGGTTAGATCTACACCACCCTCAAGTTCGCCGATTCGCTTACTGTTGATGTCGAAACCAACGCAATTGAAACTCTTGCCAAACTCGATCAGCAATGGGAGGCCAACATAACCCAAACCTATGACAGCTATCCTGCTGTCCGCGAGATTCAATTTCATAACAATCCTCTGTGAAACTTGGTGAAAAATGGAAGTGTAAATAAGTGAAGCTAGATTTTGTAATCTAGTTTACGACAAAGTTATCGCGCACCTTTACCAAAAAGGACAACTTCGAGGGTTTGTAACAGTATGAAAAAATCCATTACTGGATTCGCATTCTTAATGTAGTAAAGGTCATATTGTAATTTTTCATAGGCATCTTCTTCAGTGGCGCCGTAAGGATACTTCAACTGAGCCCATCCGGCGAGACCAGGTTTCACAGCATGGCGCTGTGAATACATGCGAATAGATTCGCTGAGCTTGTGGACGAATTCAGGGCGCTCTGGTCGCGGGCCGACAAGTCGCATGTCGCCTTTCAAAATATTGAGAATTTGCGGTAGTTCGTCTATGCGCACTTTTCGAATAAATCTACCGACACGTGTTACGCGCGCATCATTTTTGGCCGCCCACTGGGCACCGTTTTCTTCGGCATTGACTCGCATGGATCTAAACTTCAGCAATTGGAAGCGCTGGCCATTCTTTCCGACGCGTTCCTGACGATAGAGTACTGGCTCGCGAAAGCCATCTTCGAGTGCAATGAGCAGCGCTGTGATGATTAGAATAGGAGCAGTAAGAATGAGTATGGCGAGGCTGGCACAGATATCAAATAGCCTGGAGAGCGATGTCTTGATGAGAGAAACAGTAAAACCATCGCTAAATATCATCCAGGAGGGATTCAGCAAGGCTAGATTCACCTTGCCCTGTTCGCGCTCCAGGAAAGTAACAGGCTCGGTGATTTTCAGGCCTGCCATCTTGCAATCCAGCAGATGCTGAACTGGATATCCCTTGCGCCTGTCATCGAGAGCTACAATGATCTCATTTACATTGAGTGATTGTGCGATGCGCAAAAGCGAGTCATCTAACTCTATTACTAAATCCTCCGGAATGACCCGAGTCTGCTCTGGAGTGGAGATAAAACCTTTTAATTTGAAACTCCCAGATGAATTGCTGTCTCCTGCATCCAGCAGGCTGGCGGCATTATTTCCGACACCGAGAACCAATATTCTTGAAGTAAATGCGTTAGGGTCGACGGCGGCAAAAAAGATGCGCCTTGCAAGGATGACCAATATGGCGCTAATTAAAAATGCCAGCGCTGTGACTCCGCGACCAATTTGCGTCAGGGGTAATAAGTAGTAAATCACCATGAGCACGATTGCGACGAGGAACATGCTCACAACGATCCTGGAAACCATTTGCAAAAATCCAGTGCGGCCACGGAATTGTTCGACTTGATATAGGCCCAATGCAGTCATGGAGAGCATGTGTATGACTGCAAATATCAGCGCCTTAGCCGGAGCATTGCCGATGCTGTTGAAGAGTATCTCGGAAGTGAAATCGAGGGTTGCGAATCGAAAAGCGATCGCAATGTAGATTGATGAAAAATAGATTAGAGTCTCAACGACAGCCAGCACTGCAAAGCTGATCTTGATGTGGTTATTGAAAAGTTTGAATGTGCCCATTGGCTCAGTTGCTTCTTAATGTTTCTATTCAGCACTGCAATTGCGTGCGATCATTTTTTTGTTTTACAGATTCGGAGCGTAGAGCCATTTTGGAGTGTGGCTAACAAACCTAAAAATAATATCTGCAGGACCTTCTCATTTTTCTGTCTTGAGTTTCAGTTGTCTAATCCCACGCTAAAGCTATGGGTGTGTATAACGCCGAATTGGCCCCCTGCAAACGCCACGTCAATCGAGCCAGTGTAAAATGGCAAACCATAGATCAGCAGTGTCACTGTGTCTGCGGCGGATGCTGCTAAATTGAAGAGGAGGGCAGTGCAGATGCCCTGACGTAAACTGTTATAGCCTTTATAAATTTCAAAACTAGAAATCACAACTTTGCCTCGATCTCTATGGCCCCCCACGCTCTGCTAGCCTCAGTTTGGAGATCAAAGCTGTGCGAATAATTGTACAGAAATCCGAATGAACGTCTACGACTAGTTCTGCAAAATTGTGAAAAATATCTTGAGGTTAGGGGCCAATATTAACCATGTCCCCGATGATATGAGAATAAAATGACAGCGATGTGACTTCTGGTGTGAATTTCAGACTGGGATGAGCCCATGATGTTGTATGAAAGCAGGTTAACGCGTCAATATATGGGATTATTCGAGGGATATCGTTTCCAGATAGAAGGTCTCATCCCGATCCAGGCGAGTACTGAACAGAATCAGGTTTCTGACCTTGTTCAGCTTGCCGTATCTGCTACCAGCCAATTGTTCCAGGGGAATGCGAATAGGGCTAGTGCTGTCATGCAGCACGATCTTTATCGTGGAATCCATGCCCCGGTCAGAATTAGTCTCGAGGCGAATTTCAAGCGGCAGCGTTCGCTGGGAATCGGTGTAGGCAGTTAGAACAAGCCATCGGTACTGATTCCAGTCGGGAAGTGGCTCTCTCAGGCTTATGCCAGGCCATTGCCTATCGCTGCGTAGGGTGACTTTCGCTATTTGGCGAGCCATCGCTTCGCCTGCCCCGTTGTGGGCGGTAACCAGTTCCCAGTCACCCCGCAGCAGTGACCGAAGGGGAAAATCTGCCTGGTCGAATGTTATTAATGCAGGTGCCAGGGCATTGCGTTTGCTGTAAACCCACATAATCTCAGCGGCTCTGGTGAAGCTGCTGGATACGAGAACTATTGCGAGGAATATAGACAGTCCGGCTCGCTTGATATGTCCTTTGCGTCGGAGATTTGAGGCCAGTATTACCAGCAGGGCGGAACCTGCGCCGAGTAGGTTCAGGCCAACATCGCTGAGATCAGCATCGCGGCTGGTAAAAAACTGTACCGCCTCGAGACCGATCGCCAATATCAGGGCCAGGGCGGCGACCAAGAATAGCTGCTGTCTCCACCGCAGCTGCATAAACAGGGCAGTGATCTGCCATATCAGGCTAGTGACCAGGAAAAACCAGGGAACGTGGGCCGCATTATTCAGGGCGATTTGAAGCCGGCTTGCACCAGAAAAACTGACGGTTTGCTGCAATAGCGCCAAGCCTGCAAGTAGCAGAATCAGCATCGCACCCTGAATTCTCGGGTTAAGTGTTTGTAGCCAATTGGCGTTAGACATGAGGTAACTTTAGTGAGTAGACAGGCTCGTTTATCTGATAATCGCCAAGCTCAAGAAGAGCCTCATTCGATTAACTTATTCAATTGATTGCGAATTTCAGGTTAAATATTCGGGAATTCGACGATTTTAAAGGCTATATTATCCTGTCTGGTTGGCCAGAATGCACCACTTCGTGCTAACAAGTCCATCTGTAGGAGACTTCTTATCCTTGAAATGGCGGGTTGCGGGTAGGCAATTCTGAGAACTAGGTCGGTGTTTGTAGCGTCAGAATAACGTAAAATGGTCTGTTTAGAGCTGGAAGCCGCATTGGGTGCCGCGAATTTCATGGGTATCCGGAGCCAGTATTTCCGTTTCGCTCTCGCGAAAGTTGACAGGAAGGGAAGTGGCATAATTCTCTGTCTGAGGGCCGCATCAGGCATTTTTTAGTATTGAGCGATTTGGTGTGCAGTGTATTGAATACGATGATTATGGGTTTAGGCAAATTTATGAGGCGAGTGATAATTCTGTCCCTGACTTGGCTGCTGGCAGCCTGTTCCAATATGTCTGGGGGCGGCGATGCAGAGACGGTGATGCCTACTATCGCCGAGTCAGGAATATATAGAATCGGTGCGGGTGATGTGCTGACGGTAAGCGTCTGGGGCAGCCCCGAGCTGTCTTTGTCTGTGCCGGTGCGCCCTGACGGCTATATATCCATGCCTCTAATTGGTGATGTATTGGCGAGCGACACTGAAGCTCAGGTCCTCGCCGCAACGATCACCGAGTCTCTCGAGACCCAGCTCAGAAATCCTCAAGTTACAGTAATAGTCTCCCAGGTAAATAGCATTCAATATACACAACGTGTTCGTGTAACTGGCGCGGTCAGCGCGCCGCGCTCACTCCCCTATGCGCGGGGTATGAGTGTGCTAGACGCTATTCTGGAGGCCGGAGGGGTGAATGAACTAGCCTCCGCTAACCGTGCCAAGCTTTATCGAGTCTCAGAGGGAAAGTTAACGGAATACGATATACGGCTTGATGACATTCTCCTGCGTGGAGAACTTGGCACAAATTATCAAATGCAACCCGGCGACGTTATTACGGTGCCGGAGCGCTTGTTCTAATTACACAGCTAAATGCTTGAGTCCATAACTTGATTGACAAATTACCATGAGTATTAATATAGAAGACATCGTCAATGGCTATATGCGGGAGTGCTCGGAGCATCGTAGGCCTCTGGCATTGACGGCATTCGTCGTTGCGACGGTTACTTTGGTCTTGGCTGCCACCTGGCCCAAGAGTTATACAGCTTCTGCTTCGATTTTTCCTGACAATAGCAACATCCTGCAACCTCTAATGGAAGGTAACGCGGTCACGACGGGTATAGGCGATCAGGCGCGCATGGCCAGAGACATTCTGTTTAACCGAGATTTCACAGACCCTGTGCTCTCGGCAGGGGGCTGGGACGTAGACAATTTGACTCCGCCTCAGAAGGACAGCTTGATTCAGGAAGTTCAGGACGCAACCTCCATTGAGAATGTTGCTCGAAGCCCCGCTTCGCTGATACGTATTGCCCATACCAGTGCTGATCCAATCAGGGCTTTTAGTATCACACAACGCTATACGTCGCTATTTCTCGAGCAGAGTGTTATCGCGAAACAACAGGAGAGCCGCTCCGCATTCGAATTTATCGAAAATCAGGTCGCGTCATACCAGGCGAAATTGCAAGAATCTGAGAATCGCCTCAGCACCTTCAATTCGCAAAACAATTTTGGCACCCTGGTGAATAGCAACAATAGAATTGCAAGCTATCGGGCAGAGATGGAAAGGCTGGAACTGGATTCGGTACAGCTAGATACTCAAATCAAGTCAGTGGAGTCGCAGTTAGCAGGTGAAACCGAGGTATCACGGGATTTATCACAAGTGAATGCAGTGCGTGCCCGGATCAATAATTTACAGATGGCCCTGGATTCGATGCGCTCTCGATTTCACGACAACTACCCTGACGTGGTAGCTGTTAGGAATCAGATATTCGATCTGCAGGAAATGCTTAAAACCGGGAAAATATCTGTCGAGGTTATTGAGCCCAATGATTCTAACGAAGGTTCCGTAACGCCACTGCGGCAACAATTACGAAGCCAATTAGCGGCACTAATGACAGCCAAAGAGTCGAAATTAAGCCAACATAGCGGCCTGACCACCCTACTGGCAGCCGAAGACGAGCGCGCTAAACTGATCAATGAAAAGGAAGCAGAACTGGCTGAGTTAACTCGGGACTATAACGTCACTAGAGACTTCTACAACGAGATGCTGCGTCGACTAGAAAACGCTCGTGTCTCCATGCATCTAGACGAAGAGCAGCAAGGCGTTACTTTCAAGGTTCAGGAATCTGCGGTAATTCCAACTCAGCCCGACGGCCTGGCGTTGTCACAGATGATGATTGGTAGCTTTCTGCTGTCGATCATGGCGCCAATCGGTTTGATGGTCGTCTATATGGAGCTGGACACAAGGATTCGTTCCGAGGCTCGCTGGTCAGACGAATGGCCGCCCCTGGTTGCAATTATCCCTCCGTTAGCGACTGCCAAGAAGCGGCGCCCGGGGAACAAGGTTTTCGTATCGATTGTCTTTGTACTGCTATTCCTACTCTATGGGGCAGTCTGGGCGTTCGATTATTTGGGCTATTTATAGCGTGGAGTATCATCGTGGGTAAACCATTTGATAAATTAGACTTGGGTCAGGAATTGGAGCAAGAGGCGCCGATTTTTGAGCTTAGTGATACTAGTAAATCTATAGTTCCCATCGTTGACAGAAAACGAGCAAGCAAATTCTCTAAGGAAGATTTTGCAGATCGGAGGATAATTCATCCAGGTATGGCGGACATCGAAGTACTCAGCGCATTTCGGGAATTAAGAACAACAATCATTCCGAGGATGGAAAGTTTCAATTCTGTATTGCAGATAAGTTCTGTTCAAGGCGGTGGAGGTGCGAGTTTTAGTGCGATTAACCTCGCGGTGTCCTGCACATTTGAACAGCACAGACATGCGTTGATAGTTGATTGCAACTTCGTGCGCCCCTCGCTAGCGAAAACCTTGGACGTTGAGCCCAAGGCAGGTCTGTTCGATTTCCTTACCGATCGCGTAGGCAGTGTGAGTGATATCGTCTATCCCACCAGAATTCCTCGCCTGAGCGTGGTTCCAAGCGGAGAAATTCAGACTGAGGACCATATCGAATTTTTCACAGGCGAGAATATGCGGATATTCCTCGAAGATGTTAAGAACCGATACGACGACCGCATCATAATAATCGATGCGCCTCCGGTTCTGGAATCGGCAGATGCCAAAATCTTGGCCGAGGTGACTGACTATGTTCTATTAGTGCTTCCTTACAAAGGCGCAGGCGCGAACAAGGTCAATAAAATTATCAAAGCCGTTGGCAATGACAAAGTGATCGGAGTAATGATAAATAACTAGTTCACTCGTGAATAAGATTTTACTCCGTCGTCATTTAAGTGTGTCATCTCTATGATCTTGCCAACCAACCATTTCTCCCAAGTTATCTCTGTTCTTGCAAGACTGATACTTTTGCTGGCTCTGCTGCAGCCAGCTTGGGCATATGCCCAATTCGGCCTCGGCATAGTCGCAGAAATTGAGCATATCGAGAACCCCTTGCGTCAACCTATGCCGGAAGAGGAAGAGTTGCTTACATCGGTAACGGTAGCTGCGCAACTTCAACGTCAGACAAAACGGTTTACTACCTCGCTCAACTACAGCTTCAACAGACAAGATTACGAGCAAGGCATTTTGAACGACCAGACATTGGTAAATGGTGCTGGCACGCTTATCTGGAACATAGTCCCAACGCTCTTCACTTGGAGCGTAGCAAATACTCGCACTAATCAGCTGATCGACAACTCCCAGCCAGACATTCTGACCAATCGGCAGGTGGTCGACCATACCTCCACAGGCCCGTCTTTGACAATCCCCCTGGATAGGGCAAGTTTTGTGAACGTTTCAGCTCAGGTAGGATTCGTCGACTTCGGCGAATTTGAAGCATTGCAACACAACCGTAACACGCTTAGCGGCAGTTATACGCGACAGCTGGACCAGCGCTTTTCACTTTCGGTTCAGTCCAGCATAACAGATGCCGACTATACGAATGCCGAGTTTTTGAACTACAAGATGAGCAATATCCAGGGTCAACTGCAATTTAACGGTGGGGACCTGAGTGTCACTACAGCGCTGGGCGGGCAATCCATGGATCGAATGGGATCTACCACTAGTAGTCCTATACGCAGGTTGGATATTCAGTATCAATTGAACTCTAGACTCGCGATGACACTAGCCTATGCCGACACTGTTGAAGATCTGCTCAGCGACTTGAGTACACCAAGTGCGGTTGATCAGAGTTTCGTGAATAGTGATATCGCGCTAGATGGTAATTTCGGCTCGACCAATGCTGCGAATGTCTACCAGCGCACGGAGCGAAGTGTCGGTGCAACCTATACAGTTCCGTCAAGCTATTCTATAGGGCTGCGTTATTCAAATAACGTTCGCCGAAGCGTTGACCTATTAGCTGGCGATGACGATGAGAGACTTTCGGCCAGCTTTAATATGCCTTTGGGAAACCGTGTGACCTTTAGCTCCAGCATTGAGTTCTCAAAACAGTCATTTGCAATTGACCAATCTGCGCTGGAAAGAACTGGCTATCGGCTAGGTGTCAATTACAGGATTAACGATCGGCTGGGGTTGGTTTTTACGGCTCTAGATTCGGTTCAGGAAAATATTGGGTCGAATGGACAGATCGATGGGAAAATTATTTCTCTCGGCCTATCATTCACCCGTTGAAGCCACTCCGGTAATTACCATGCGACGCAGTGAAAGTTGCCAATCACTCCGACTTATCACGTAGTAATATTTGAAAAGGAATTACAGGTAGCAATTTAGACCTGTGTGGCATTGGATTGTCTCTCGAGGGGCCAGAAGTGTAAATGAAGGTTCAAATAATTACGAACTTGTACCCCGTTCCTTGGGCTCCTAATCAGGCCTCCTTCAATCGACAGCAATTCCAATACCTATCGAAGCATTGCCCTGTAAAAATAACGGTACTGGTTCCCTTTTTGGAAAGGTTCAGGCATCGCAGCACCACCTTGTCCCCTGTAACGGATGGCAATGTACAAATTAGCTACCGCAGCTATTTTTATATCCCGGGTTTTGCCAGGTGGAGTTACGCCGCCACTGTACTGTTCTCGCTGTTACTGGAATGGAGAAGTATTCGCAATTTTTCGCCCGATTGCCTGCTGCTAAGTTGGGCCTATCCCGATGGTGTTGCAGGCACCGTGTTGGCAAAACTTCTGGGCCTGCCTGTCGTAATAAAAATTCACGGCTCAGATATTAATATGCATCTATCCCATGGGATGCGCGCCAAACAGATTCTCTGGGCGATGAAAAGGGCGCAAAAGATCATTTCGGTGAGTAAGGCCCTCGCGAGTCGGCTCACTGAGGCAAAAATACCAGCTGATAAAATACAGGTTATTTACAATGGCGTGGATAAGAAGCTGTTTAAGCCGCAGCCCCGTCATCGTGCTCGCAGTCAACTAAACGTTGCTGCCAGTCGAAGAATTATCCTCTTCGTAGGCAACCTGAAGCTCGAAAAAGGTTGTGTAGACCTATTGGAAGCATTTGCAGAGATCAGTTCTAACAGTCCTGACGTGGACCTGTATTATATAGGAAGCGGAAGTCAGGCTGAGGTTCTAATCTCCCGCGCCGCAGAGCAGGGCTTACAATCACGGGTTATACTGCTGGGGAGCCTGGGGCACGAGAAGCTTGCGCTCTGGATGAATGCCGCCAATATAGTTTCGCTTCCTAGTCACAATGAGGGAGTGCCGAATGTGCTGCTGGAGGCAATGGCTTGCGGAACTCCAGTGGTTGCAACAGCTGTGGGTGGTATTCCCGAGGTAGTTCCAGAACAAGCTGGTATACTCGTTGAACTCGGTGATATCTCCGAACTCGCCCGTGCATTAGGCGGCGCCTTGTCCACAGAATGGAAAGAAAAGGAAATAGTCAATTCAGTCAGTAACTTTGACTGGAATACAAACTCTAGCCAACTCTATGAATCACTTACAAAGGCTGTTTCGGCCCACAGATAAACCTTCGCTCAGTAACAGGATTTCTTCATGATTACCGTTGTCATTGTTTCTTGCCTAATTCTGGGTATTGTTTTTGTTGGTCTTGTGCTCAGAGAATTGCGCGAGAAAAGCATGCATATCTGGCTGGGCTCCTATTTGTCGCAAAAGGAAGTAGCTACCAATCCAGATGAGCCAGTCCATATCATGTTCGCATTCTGCGATCATTTTGAGCCGCGCTGGGGTAAGGCGAGCGAAATTGAAGAAGATCAGCGCGTAGATAGATGGTGCGAGGATTATCCTGCACTGGCGGCCAAGCATCGAGATGCCGATGGTTGTCATCCGAAACACAGCTTTTTCTATCCAGAGGAAGAGTACAGACAAAGACACTTAGACAAACTCGCTAATCTTTGTAAAGCAGGGTTTGGAGAGATAGAAATTCATATACACCACGACGACGATACCGCCGAGGGTCTTACTATCTCGCTGCAGAGGTTTCTCAAGACTCTGGACGAAGCGCACGGTGCAATACCCCGTGACCCTGCAAGCGGTGAATTCAGATTCGCCTTTATCCATGGCAACTGGGCGCTTGATAATTCGCGAGCAGATGGGCGTATGTGCGGTGTAAACAATGAACTAGCAGTACTGAAGAAACTCGGGTGCTATGCGGATCTAACTTTACCCTCGGCACCCAGTGATACCCAGACCCGAAAAATCAATAGCATATACTATGCAACAGGTAAGGACGGAGTATCGAAATCACACAATGACGGTGTCGATGTCGCTGTAGCTAAGCCCGAAGAGGGCGATCTTATGATAATACAGGGGCCATTGACGCTAAATTGGCGTAACCGTAAATACGGAATACTGCCCAGAATAGAGAACTCTGACATTAGGGAGAACTCGCCGCCATCGAAAGAGAGGGTGGACCTTTGGAGGAATTCCTCGATACACGTGCAGGGAAAGCCGAACTGGGTATTCATTAAAATTCATACACATGGCACGCAAGAGGGAGACATGGACACCCTGTTAGGAGCGCCGGTCGATGCTATGTTCAGCTATCTGGAAAGCCACTACAATGATGGCAAGAAGTACATTTTGCATTATGTCTGTGCGCGTGAAATGTACAATATAATCAAGGCTGCAGAAGCGGGCGAAGTTGGTTCTCCTAATGAATATCGAGACTATCTAGTGCCGAAGCCACCGATGTTGAGCGAAGAAGGAAGTAGAGTGTGAGCAAGTATAAAAACAAACTTCTGATAGTCGAGGACGATCCGGGGCTGCAGAGCCAGCTGAAATGGAGCTTCGAAGAATTCGAGCCGACTGTCGTGGGGGATAGGGAATCCGCTATTCAGTTTATTCGTCAGGAAAAGCCTCCCGTTGTGATTACTGATCTTGGGCTGCCGCCCGATCCTGGCGGTAATACAGAGGGGTTCGCGCTTCTGGAAGAGGCATTGACAATAGACTCCAGCATCAAAGTTATCGTAGTGACGGGCAGGGAAGAAAGAGAGAACGGCGTTAAATCTATTGGCCTCGGTGCTTACGATTACTATCAGAAGCCGATCGACGCGGATAGCCTCAAGTTCGTCATTGAGAGAGCATTCAAACTAAGAGAGCTCGAAGAACAGAATCAGAAGTTGATCAGAGCACAGGCTATGACAGATGCCGAAGGCATGGTTGGCTGTAGCCCGAAAATGCTTGAAATCTTCCAGACAGTTGAGAAAGTGGCGTCGACATCTGTCACCGTTCTGGTGCTGGGGGAAACCGGTACCGGTAAGGGAGAGTTGGCTAAGGCCTTACACGCGAAGAGTGATCGTCACGATCAACGCCTGGTTACCATTAACTGTTCGTCGATACCTGAGTCTCTTCTTGAAAGCGAATTATTTGGTCATGAGAAAGGTGCCTTCACCGGTGCAGTGACGAAGAAAATCGGAAAGATCGAGTATGCCAATGGAGGGACACTCTTTCTCGACGAAATCGGAGATATGCCGTTTTCCCTACAAGCCAAGATTCTTCATGTGCTTCAGGAGAAGCAAATAGTTCGCCTGGGGGGTAACGCGGAGATTCCTCTAGACGTGCGAGTCATTTGTGCTACTCATCAGGACCTTGAGGCCAGAATAAAAGAGGGGCTTTTTCGAGAAGATCTCTATTATCGAATCAGTGAAATAGTGGTGGAGTCACCTCCACTACGAGAGCGTGGTGAAGATATCATGCTGCTAGCAAAGAATTTCTTGCGAAAGTTCGCGGCACAGCAGAATCGCAATGTGAGCGCCTTTAGCAAGGAAGCGAGCGGGGCAATTCGAGCTTCAAAATGGCCGGGTAATATTCGTGAGTTAGAAAACAAGATAAAACGTGCAGTAGTCATGTGTGACAAGCCGGTAATCGATATTAATGATCTGCAGCTAGCAGCATCAGATGGAAGCTTCGAGCCAGAATTATTACGCGATGTGAGGGCTCGGGCAGAAAGTGAGGCGATAATCAATACGCTGCTACACTATGGCAGTATGACCGAAGCTGCGAAGCACTTGGGAGTAACTCGGCCGACCCTGTATAGTCTCGTCAATCGATATGAACTGGAGTCTTACCTATCCGGTAACCAGGAAAAGTCATCCTGACGCTAGGGTTGTTCATATACCAGATTAAGGAGGGTCAGCAAAATCATGACATTTGATCTGGGCATGGCCACACACTCCTTAGCTGCTTTTTTCCTGTTCGCGCTCATTTTGGCTCAGCTAAGAATCTGGAGAGCCGGGAATTCTAGCCTGGTATTGCTGGGGGCGACCATCATCAGCTTTGCCTGGAGTGTGATGCTGGTTTTTCAAGACAGCATTCAGGTTGAGTATTTTTTCCTGATTCCCCTTATAGAAACCATCAAAAACCTAGCCTGGTTTGCTGTATTACTAAGCATTCTCGGGGTCCGCAAGCTGTTTATTCCCCGGCTCAGAGGCAGCGAGAGTCTGCGTAGTCTGACTCTGGTTTCGGTGATCTCGCTAGGGGTCCCCGTTTGCTTATTACTGTATATAAGCTACTACACCTTTCTGGAAAACGGCATTCTCTTCTACCCAAGTTTTGGCGGACGACCCGTACTCACCGGCCTATTACTCAATGCCATAATTGGATTGGTATTGCTTGAGCAAGTGACCCGCAATACTCGCGAGCATCACCTGTGGCACCTAAAATTTCTCTGCCTGAGTCTTGGCATTCTGTTCTGTTATGACATCTACCTTTTCTCGAATGCATTGTTGTTCGCTCGTATTCAGGATGAGTTGTGGCAAGCCAGGGGTGTGGTGGTAGCGCTAGCGACTCCTCTGATTGCTATAAGCGTGTTACGAACACGGCAGCAACCAATGCAGGTAAACATCTCACGCAGGCTCGTGTTCCACAGCGGTGTCCTGATGGCCGCAGGAACCTACTTGCTGTTGATGGGGCTGACAGGTTTTTACATCAGGAATATCTCCGGGGAATGGGGCTTGGTTGTTCAGGTCTTATTCTGGGTCGTATCCCTCACACTGCTTCTTGTGATGATCTATTCGGGACGCCTCAGAAGTGTTCTAAAGCTTTACATCAATCGACATTTATTTAGCTCCAAATACGATTATCGCGATGAATGGATGCGCATAAGTAACACCCTCTCTCAGACAAATACGGATGAAGCCCCGGCGGAGCGAGTGTTGCGCGCTCTAGCTGATATTGTAGATAGTCAGGGAGGCGCACTGTGGCTGAGCACGAATAACTATCATTTTGACCAGGTCGCACACGTGGAAATGGGATGGGTCGAAAATAGCAGTCTTACTATTGATGATCCACTGATCGAATATCTCAGCAAAGACGTCGCCTTGGTTGATTTAAGTGATTCTCACGATGGCCTCGAAGTGGATGATATTCCTCCGTGGTTGTTAGAGATTAAAAAAGTGTGGTTATTGATTCCTCTGCAGACCCACGAAAGGCTTCTGGGGTTTGTCGTGCTGAAAGAATCGCGTGCCGAATTCGAGCTGATATGGGAGGACCACGAATTAATGAAAGCGGTGGGTCAGCAGGCTGCCAGTTACCTCGCTCAAATGATCGCATCGGATGAGCTGAGCGAAGCCAAACAGTTTTCTGCCTTTAGTCAGGTTTCGGCGTTTGTGGTGCATGACCTTAAAACACTAAATTCGCAACTATCGTTAATGGTTCGGAATGCTGAGAAGCACAAGAATAATCCTACCTTCATCGAAGATATGATAACGACCACCGAACACGCCGTTAACAAGATGTCGATTCTCCTGGAACATTTCAAAAGTGAAGAACCGCTGGCGAACGACGATTCCGAAACTCTTGATTTGGTGCCACTCTTAAAGGAGGTTGTAGAGGGTCATAGAAAACTTCGTCCTTTACCTGTGCTGCATTGTGATGAGATAAATATTCTAGTGCAGGGTAACGCAACAGAACTGAAGTCAAGCATAGGACACTTGATTCAAAATGCACAGGAAGCGACGCACGACGAGAAGACGGTAGAAATCGAAGTAATCGTTGCGGAACGGGAAGTAAGAATAATTGTGTCTGACACCGGAGCAGGTATGACTCAGGATTTTGTCAATACAAAGCTCTTCAAGCCCTTCGAAAGTACCAAAGGACTCGCAGGCATGGGCATTGGTGTTTTTCAATGCCGCGCGACAATTAGAAAGCTGCGCGGAGATTTACAAGTACAAAGTAAACCCGGTGAGGGAAGCAGGTTTACCATTACA
Source organism: uncultured Gammaproteobacteria bacterium (assembly GCA_963976555.1). Classification (GTDB taxonomy): domain Bacteria; phylum Pseudomonadota; class Gammaproteobacteria; order Pseudomonadales; family Pseudohongiellaceae; genus UBA9145. Next base: position 19,381 of record CAXBLN010000002.1, on the reverse strand, counting down.
CTTCCGCTGTGCCTCGATTAGTTTGCTATTGCCGTGCCTGCTCTAAGTGCTCTGCGATTGCGGCAGAGTTGGGGGCCAGCTCCAAGGCGCGTTCCAGTAGCTGAACAGCACCAGCTCTATCGTTCTGTTTGAGTAAGATCCATCCGAAGGTATCAAGTACATCGGCATTTTCTGGATAGAGCTCGGCTGCCCTTGCAGCCATCTCCAGAGCCCGCTCCGGGTCGGAGTCCTGATATAGCCAGGCCAGATTGTTCAAAGCTACGATATTGTCAGGATCTCGGCGATAGGCGACCTCGTAGGCCGCAATGGCTGCCTCGTCTTCGCCGTCTTCCTGGAAGCTCATGCCGAGAATTAGATTGACGGAAGGTTCTTCAGGAAATTCAGCGACCCAACTCTCCAGGAACTGTTGTGCCTCATCAGGTCTGTTTAAGGCAGTAAGAGAGCGGTGAATCTTCACGCCCAACCCTGGGGAGGCGGTGGTATCCCAAGCTTGCTGAAAGGCGGTGAGAGCCGTCTGGAACTCACTCTGCTGAGCGGCCAGATCACCTTCCAGTTCGATTCCCAGAGTAGATCCTTCCGGTTGAGTTTCCTTGATACGGTCGATATAGCGCATTGACTCACTGTAGGCGCCGGCCTGTGATTCGATTCCAGCGGCCAGAATTAGCATTTGTATATTTTCCGGCTGTAGTGCCAATGCATCCGCAGCCAACTCTCTCGCTCGGTCCAGGTCTTCAGCCACTCGCGCCTGCGTGGCGAGTTGCAGGATGAGCTCCAGGAGCGTGTTTTCAGTGTAGTCGTTGACATTGCGTGCATAGGCGGTTTCCGCATGTGGCAGAGCATCGCTAAACTCACTTCTGGACAGATGATATTGCGCGAGTACCAACGGTGGAATAAATTCAGCTGGCTGCTCTTCGACAATTCGGGAAACGGCAGCTCTCTTTGCCGCTGATGTCTCGCTTAAATCCCCAAGCGCCAGTAAGCCGCTGAGAGCCTCGAGGTTGGTAGGAGAGTCTGCCAGCACTTGAGAGAATTGCTCATCCGCCGCCGGGTAGTCCTCTTCCTGAATGGCAATGCGTGCGAGGAACAGGCGCGCTTCAGTGTCCGTTGGATCAAGCCCCAGGCTGCTATCGAAATAGTTTCGGGCGGCAGCCAGATTGCTCTGATTGAACTCCATCCGACCTGCTACATTGTTGTTGATGACGGAGTTGGCGTCTTGCTGCAACCATTCGTCTACGAACGCACGGGCTTCAGCAGCCCTCTCGGCATTCAACAGCAAGTCGATCAGGGTCCGTTTCGCGGATGTATAGTTTGGATCCAATTCGAGAGTGCGCTGTAGTTGCTCGAGCGAGGAGTCGAAATCTTCGACCATAAAATAACTACCGGCCAGAGCGAAGTGCAGGTCTGCCGACTCAGTATCCAGATCCAAAGCCTCTTGAAAGAGTTCAATTGAACGTTCTACATTACCGAGATTCTGTTCGGTGATTGCCAGCATTGCCAGTAGCGAGCCATCGTCTGGGTAGAGTGCGGCTGCCTGTTGCAGTGTGGATAGTGCTCGATCCGGTTGTCCCAGACGCAGGTGAGTGGCCGCGAGTACCTTTATGACTTCAGGAGACGATGTTTCTGCGTCAACCAAGCCCTCGAGGTTTGCCTCTGCACCCTGGAAATTACCCTGAGCATATTGAGTCAGACCTAGCAGGATATTGCTGCCCGCGTGGTCTGGCACCTGTGAAAGTAAACTACTGATAGCCTGTTCTGCCTGCTCGTAGTTTCCTTCCTGAAACATCGACATGGCACTGTTGAACGAGTTTTGCAACTGACCTTGTGGCGATTCAGCTATTATCTCAGAGTATCGTAGGGCCTCAGCGTCCTTCTGCTGCATCTGCAAGGGAAGAAGAATGGCACGCAACACGCCCATACGCTTTGCCGTCATCGTGTCGTAAGAGCCCATTATTTGCAGCGCTGCGAAGAAAGCAGCTTCGGATTCTGCATACTTTTCCTGCAGTAAGGCAAATTGCCCCTGCCAAATCAGCATGTCTAGATCTTCGGGGTCAGCTTCGATTGCTCTGTCCAGGAACTGCTGGGACCCGAATTCATTGCCGGATTGAAACTCCAAAATGGAAAGGGTCACTAAGGAAGGTGAGTGCTCTGGATCGATTTCCAAGGCGGAATTCAACGCTTCCTGAGCTGCTACCTGATTGTTGTTCCGCGCGTATGCATTTCCCCTGAGCCAATTCAGCTGAACGCGTTCGGCGTCAGATGTGGGTTGCAGATCTTCCAGCGTCTCCAGTGCGAAATTCGCAACTCCCGCATTGAGCTGAGATTCAGCGAGCAGAAGAGTAGCCTCTGAATCTTCGGGGTTTGCGTTCAACAATTGAATGAGAAGCGGCTGAGCCGCTACGCTATCGCCCATTTCGATATAGAGTTGGGCCATGAATCGCTGTGTCCTGTCATATCCTGGAAAGGCCTGAAGGGCGTTTTGGGCCTCGATGACTCCTGCTCTGAACTGTCCCTGACTTTTGTATATCTCGGCAACATTCAGGTAAGCGTCAGCCTCCAGCCTGCTGGAACTATCATCTTCAGCTTGTCGACAAGCTGCAAGGCCCAACATGATCATAGTGCCCAAAGTCACGATACGGGCGAAGGCGTTTGTATTCATCAGAAATCTCCATTCAGCTAGCTGTTGTCGGCAATGCGAGTGATGCCTTTCGTGTTCGGTCCGCTATCCGGAAAACCACTGCCGTTTCCTAAAATCACTGCTACTTTCCGCGGGGGAACCCGAGATTGTAAGCGAATCAGTCCTTTAGGGGAATATTGCATTTGAAAAGCCTGAATCTACCGAACATTCGCATACCCAAGCGGTCTAGACTTTGGAGTTGATTTCACTACCCAAGCACCTTCTAATTCTCTAGAATCAAAGGCTTAATCCACACGTCCAGAAACGGACACAGCCTGCCAATCGGCGCGAGTTGAACATAAACAATAGTCCAAACTACAAACCTCTTGTCAGCATAATCATGCCGGCCTATAACGCCGCAACCTACCTGCCAGCTGCTATTCAGTCAGTACTCGATCAGTCATACGATAACTGGGAATTGGTGATAGTTGATGATGCTTCCACCGATACATCGCTGGCAGTTGCCCTTGGATTCGCCGAGAAAGATTCGAGGATCAAGGTTTTCCCCCAGTCTGAAAACGGGGGAGTAACGGTTGCACGAAATAAAGCCTTGCAGATGGCTGTAGGAGATTTCCTGGCTTTCCTCGATGCCGATGACTTGTGGGACGCGGACAAACTCCTTAAGCAAGTGGGTCATCTGACCACTACTAACTCACTAATCTGTTATTGCGCTTATCGACGTATTAATGAGGAGGGAAAGGTCGTAGGTCGGGTAAGCCCTCCCCAAAGAGTCACCTATTACGACATGCTGAGGAGCAACTTTATAGGCAACCTGACTGGCATCTACAACGCAAAAGTACTTGGAAAACAATACCTTGAAGACTTTGGTCATGAGGATTATGTCGCCTGGCTGGCATTGATCAAGGTGGCTGGAGAGGCATCTTCGGTGAATGAAGAATTGGCCAGCTACCGGGTCTATAGTGGTTCTACATCGTCAAATAAATTACGGACGATCGGTTGGCAATGGCGCATATACCGAGAGTCACAGGCGCTGGGGTGGATAAAGAGTGCATGGTTAATCGCTTGTTATGGCATTTACGCGATATTGAAGCGAACTTGAGCCAATATCAATAAGTGCGAACGGTATCACGGACGGCTACGGTCATAAATTGATACAAACATGGTTCCAAACTTGCATATTAGAATGAATGATCTTTACTTAAGCAAGAACAGGAGTGGTTAGGGAGTTGAATAGCCAAATGCGGCCGAGGCAAGTTAATGTAATGCCATCGGCAAATATACCGATATAGACCGATATAGGTCTAGTCAGGTAAACCTGAATAAAGGATTAAAGCCCGAGTTCTCATGAACAGTTTATTGGACAAATTAAGACTTCTTCGCTTCCGACCGGAATCGACCGAGGCGTTCATTGAGGTTGTGGATATCATCACAACACTCCGTGAAACCGCGGCTGAAGTCTCCGTCCTTTTCGACGGGGAAGAAACCGGCTTTAAAAGCAGCGTTCGGGCAATCAACGCCCGTCATCGCGTCATGGTAATCGACCCTGAACCGTCCGAAATGGCACTGCACAACCTAAGAAAAGGGCTGCCTCTGACCCTGAATACCACCACTCATGGACGTGAAATATCCTTCAGAAGTCGCTTTTTAGAACCCTTCCTGCCGCATATGGACATGGGCTATCAGATTGAAATGCCTAGCTTTTTAGGTTCGGAACAACCCCGAGGAGCGTTCCGTGTGCTACTTGACGAGTTGCGGACGCGAGTTGGGATTACCCTGGTGGACTTCAATAATCATGAAATTGATGGGGTAGTTAAGAATATCTCTAAATCCGGCATCGGTATGCGCACCGAAAATGCCCTCGCCGAGTCACTTCGAGATACGGGTGACGAGGTCAATTGTCTTATTGCTCTTGATGGTAAAGAGCAAATTTCCTGCAAGATGGAGATCCGAAACGTAAGGCATGAATCGAACGGTGATAGCAGCACATATGTCGGTGGTCGCATGTTTGATATCAATAAGCGAGACGCTAATCTGCTGACCGATTTTATCGAAAACTTGCAACAACAGATGCTTGAATCGATGGTTAGTGAAGCCTCATTCGCCACGGCAAAATAGTCTATTACAGAGGCCTGACCGCTGCACCATTCTATCGTTAGGTGTCAGCTTTATTTACACTTCCAATCCCTCGGGATCACCCGCTGCATCTCCGCACGCCTTTAAAACCGGTGTTTCTCAATTTTGTAGGAAGATTCGCTGTCAAGTTTTTATATGGCTTCGAATTATCCCTTTCTTCCGGCTAGGCGTTCAAGCCGCCATAATTTCTGGGCTGCGCTACATCCGCAACGTAAATCCAAAAATCCAGCTGTCGAAAATTCTTACGCTGGTCCGGCTTTATACGCTTGAGTGTTATGAAGTCGTAAATTAATTGCGACTTGGTTAAACTAGGAACTCCCAAGTCGCCGTTAGAAAGGCTTTTCTATCAACGACAAAAGTGTGAGACTCTCCCTAAATGGACTTAACTACCAATCTCAGCCCAACCCGAGCCCGGTTGTTCGCCTATTTAGCTTTTGTACTGATTTTCTTCATAGCCTATTCGGATTCTATGACAGTCCTGTTCAACCTCTGGACGGGGGTTGAACAGACGATTTATCAATACGGGTTCCTGGTTCTGGCTTCCACCTGCTACCTCCTGTATCTAAAACGACCTCAAATTGTAGCATTCCGAAGCAGGCCTACTGGCTGGGCCCTTTTGCCAAGCCTGGTACTGACAGCTGTATGGTTCGTAGCTTCACTCGTTGGAGTGCAGACGGTGCAGCTCGCTGTATTGCCCTTCCTCATACTAGCGATGACCAGCGCGTTTTTCGGTACAAAATTCCTACGTCTGATAGGTTTGCCAATCTTGTTGCTACTTTTCGCTATTCCATTGTGGTGGCCGCTATTGCCGTTCCTGAAAGACGCGACCACTCTGGTTACAGAAGGCTTTCTGCGCGCAATTGCGAAACCCGTATTCGTCGAGGGGTATTTTCTTCATTTACCAGGAGGGTCATTCTTTGTTGATGATGGCTGCGCCGGACTGCGTTTTCTCCTGGTCACGCTTATTCTCAGTTTTATGAGCATCGACCTGTATGCCCTAAAATGGAAACAGGGGTTGGTTCTACTCGGGATCGCAGTGTCATTGGCATTGGTCGCCAACTGGATCAGGGTTATCGTCGTCGTGCTCGTCGGTGACTATACCAAGATGCAACATCGTCTGGTTTCAGATCACAACGATTTGGGGTGGGTTGTTTATGCTGTCGTAGTGCTTCTGCCTTTCTTCTTCCTCGTGGGCAAATTGATGACAAAGGAAGAACCTCATCCTGCGAATAGTATTCATGCTGGGCAAACAGCAAGTGATAGCAAACACTATCTTCTGATCTATCTTTTCGCCCTCATCATCATGATCTCCGGTCCGGCGCTATCGGCTATGGTTCGATTCCAGGAATATCCCGATCGTGTCGTAAGTATGCCGCAGTCGTCGCAGGGGTGGCGCACTACATCGAATACTGATCCTGCTTGGAAGGCAAATTATCTCGATGCAAGCCAGTATTTGTACAGCCAATTTGAGGGGGCAGCAGGGCAGGTAGAGCTACATATATTTAATTATGCGAATCAGCAGGAAGGGGTAGAGCTGATCAACGTAGACAATACTCTGACGGATGAAGAGGTATGGCGTACGCTGCCTGGGACGGAGAGTCAGTTTGTGATCGACTTGGATGAAGGCGGAACTATCGATGTCTTGAGCGCAGAGATCGAATCCGAATCGGGTCAGCGTAAACTGCTGCGCTACTGGTTCGATGTCGGCGGCTTGCATAGCAGTGGCACTTATTCGGCAAAGCTCTATCAATTGATTGCGCTTTTGAATGGTAGAAAAGATGCGAGTCTCATTGTGGTGGCATCGGATTGTGGGTTTAATTGTTCAAATGCTCAGGAACTCATCTCAAGTTTCACAGGCGACATGTATTCGAGTATCACAGAGCGTTTGTAGAGGCGCGTATTAGGTCGGGTCATTGAGCATAGTTTTGCAACAATAGTCTACTAGTGTTAATAGAGCATTTTTTTTGCGGGCCTCAATTTTTCTGGAGCGGCTACGGGCCGATGTTTTGTTTCGGCGGTGCTCTCTGTTTGAGAGCTTAGCCAGGCTTAGCTCTGGAGTGGGCTCTGAACCGATGTAAAAACCCCGATCGGCCAAATCGAAAAATCCGAATGAATAGCGTCAGTGATTCCGCTTACTGGGAGACGGGGTGTATCCCAGATGTATGGGCTTAGCAGGAAGTTGCTTTCATTGTTTAGGTGTCGATAATTGTGACCTGGGCAGCTATATATCCATCAATACATTTGACTTGGCAACAGCATCGATCAACTTGAACGTCAGTTGCAGCTAGTGACGAAAGTGACACCGAGTCACAATGATATCTGTACAGGATTCAAAGGAATGACAAAGACCGTACTTGTAGTGTCCTACTTTTTCCCGCCGGTTGGTGGTGCCGGTGTGCAGCGAGTTACTAAGTTCGTAAAGTACTTACCCGACTTCGATTGGCAGCCGGTGATACTTACGGTAGAGAATCCATCTGTGCCTCTGTTCGATGAATCTTTGTTGGATGATGTCCCTTCGACTGTAATCGTGCACAAAGCGAAGACTCTGGAGCCTAGCTACGGTGCGAAACAGGCAGTTTCTGCTGCTAGCGAGTCAGGTTCCCAAGGCTTCAATCTGAAAGCCTCAGCAAAGGGCTTGCTGCGTAAGATTGCCACTATGCTGCTTCAGCCCGACCCGCAGGTGCTCTGGTTACCCTCTGCATATCGCAAGGCAAGTAAGGTATTGAAAGAACATCCACCGGCTGCCATCTTTGCATCGGCCCCACCATTTTCATCCCTGCTGCTAGGTGCCATGCTGGCGAGAAAATTCAAGCTCCCCCTTATTCTCGATTTCCGAGACGAATGGGATATAAGTAACTCCGTTTGGGAAAACAAGCAATCAGGACGAATATCTCTGGCTCTGCAAAAACGTATGCAGAATTACGCGTTAAAGTCTGCGACTGCGATTATTGCTACAACCAATCTAAGTGCTGATGCCTTACAAGAGAAAGTGCATGCCTTAAAATCTAAGGCTCTCGTGCGCTGTATCTATAATGGTTACGATGCAGCTGATTTCCCAGTCGCAGAAGCAGGCATTAAACGAGCTGAGGACCGCTACGAGTTGTCCTATGTTGGCACATTGTGGAATCTCACTTCGATTGCGCCTCTGGTTAAGGCGATAGCTCTACTATCTGTCAGTCGGCCAGATCTGGCAAAGAAACTAAGGCTCGTCCTAGCGGGAAGGCGCACAGCTGAACAAGAATCGATATTAGCCGAAGTTCAGCATTCGCCAGTTGAATTGGAATTGCACGGCTACCTTGATCACGGAGAGTCCGTGGCGCTAATCCGGAGGTCCCATTCTCTGGTGGTGCTGCTCAGTGATCTTGATCTGGCCAGACGAGTAGTACCTGGGAAAATTTTCGAGTATTTCGCCACGGCTAATTCCATACTCGCCATCGCGCCGAAAGGTGAGGTATGGAACTTACTGCGTGATTATCCCCTCGCGCAGTGTGCAGAGCCTTCTAACCCCCAAAGCATTGCCGACTACTTGATTGCGTCACTCTCCGACTTTTCGCAGCAGATCGAGAGGACCCCCGCGGGATTTGATGCGAGTCGTTATGAGAGGCGGCAGTTGACTGCTGAGCTGGCAGACGTTTTTGAGAAGAGCATAGCTTCAACTTACTCCGCTGGTGACAAATAGTTCAAAAAAGAGTTTTGAGGATTAGGGTGCTAAGAACGGTTCGCTAGCACGCGATTCTCCTCAGTAAGCTTTCTCCATTTTTCCAGATTTTTCTTTCGCGTTTTCCCTGCGTCACTGCTATCACGCTCCGATTTGTGGAATAGACCTCAGTACCGGGTGGCAACTTCTCCTATTATGCCGTCTATCATTTCAGATCAGAGTGAATCCGTATTCTGTAATGTGATCGCTCACTGACTGCCATATAACATCCTACAGATCCACACTTTGAGAAGGACATTTTCTTGAAAGTACGCAGGGGCGTTTGCAATGGGTATTAAGGGGTGGCCAGGGTCAATAGTTGGATTCTGCCGAGAACCTCACTGTACTCTTTGAGGCCGTGAAACCCTTAATATTCGTGGTGTTTTTGTCAGAATAATTTACATCCCAGAAAACAAATTCTGTAACTTGTTGAATTAAATAGAAAATAAAACTGGCACTAGTTTTGCTTATATAAACACATCGTCGCTATCGCAAGATCGCTTTTAGTTAGTAAAGAGTGCAGCCAAAGAAGCTGCACCAAAAGCGAATTTAAATTTGTATAGCAATGACTAATTAGTCTGCTGCCTAAGCTGCTCGAGAGAGTAGTTGTGTTGATTAATAGAATAGGAATAGAAACATGAATTTAAGTATAAACACCGTAACCAGGCTTTTTGCTGTGATATCAGCAACTCTTGCCTTGTGTGTTGTTACACCCGTTGCACTTGCCGGACCGATTCTGGCAGACGACGGTGTTGCGTATATCGAGAGATCACCCAGCCCGCTAGGCACGACTCCTGTGGCTGACCCTGCTGGAAACCCCATTGGCGTGATCAATTATGGCAGCGGTCAGATCCTGTTGAAGGACTATGCAAACCAACCACTGACGACTTACGCGCCTCCTGGTCCCTCCTGGTGGAACGCACCTGGAGTGGCATACACCACAACGACTTCCGGGATCTATATTGATTTCGTAGATTTGAATGTAACAGGTTTTACCTTCAACATCGGTGCGAATATGAATGCCAACGCATGGATAAAGGCTTACTACGACGATGGCGCCGGACACGAATTGAGTACAAGCTGGTTTAGTGGAGTCGGTCCTACCAGTACGCCAAGCTTTGGTGTGTACATTCATGATCCATTTGAATCTTGCGCACAGATTACTCGCATCGAGGTCGACCCTACTTTCGAATGGGGAGTGGGCAACTTCGGAATAGCCGAGTCAGCTTCCAGTTGCGCTAGCGTACCAGCGCCTGCAACAGATACTCTACTCAGCATGGGCCTTCTGGCAATGGGAATGAGCCACATCTTGTGGATGAATCGCAATCGCCGTTTTGGTTTAGTTTCTCGCGAAAGCTAGTTTCTGAGACAGAAAGTTAAAAGTTAAAATCCGAATGGGTTATCTGCCTGTTCGGGTTTTTTCGTTTGGGTCAGTGTGATGACTGCCCGCGAAGAGCCTTGATATACTTCGATAGGTCAGTCATTTCGACCCCAAGACCCTACCCTCTCAAATCTTTCCAGTACTATCAGCCACTACTGATTTCGCGCGTGCTCTGCGAATGATATCGCTAAGCAGGGGCTAGCGGTTACAGATAAGCTGGCCGCATCTGCGAGCACTGGGGCTGCCAAATGCATATACCTGCCAGCTTCCCCTCGAGGGCTTATAGCGCATTAGTGCATGTCTAGCAGCTAAGCTCCAAGAATGGCAAAGAGAAATGGGCGCTGGAGTTTTGAGGCACGCTGACGTTAGAATTCAACTCCGTTCCAGCACGCTGCAAACTGACTGTTCCGAGGATTTCGAATTGAATCTAGGCATCACTATGCGAGTCCCGAATATGGATAATCCGGAAAATGTGTCACTATCGAAATGCAGCGAGTACCTGGCCTGGGTTGGTGCTTTGCTGTTAGCGCTAAGTGCTGCCGCTAGTGTCGCGGCCGAGCTTCGAATCGCCCACTGCCTGCACGGCTGTCCCGTGGGAAGCAGTCCGGAGAATCATCTGATTCTTCGCCCCATCTATGCGCTTTCCTATAACACACGCAACAAAGTAGCAGATTGGGCAGCCTATCGAGTGACTTCCGGCTCTATAGGCATCGCTTCGAGCCTGTCGCGTCAGTCTCTGGTGGACGATTTCGTAGAAGAGACGCTCTCGGAATCTGATTTTCTCGATGTCGAAGCGATAGGTCTTACGCGCGCGCAGTTCGTTCCTCTGGTCAATTTCGCCGGAACGCCCTATTGGAGAGAAGTGAATTACATGAGCAATGCGGTGGCGCGCAGTAGAAACCTAAGTCAGGGTGCCTGGTATGGCTTGGAATGGTCGATTCGAAATCTGGTAAACAGAGAGAACGAGGTGTATGTATTGACGGGCCCAATTTTCAGGGAGACGCCCGTTGTGGCAAATCTGGAAACCATAAAGCCGCACAGAGTGCCGGATGCATTCTTTAAGATTATAGTTTCTAGCGATGACCGTGCTACGGCATTTATCTTCGATCAAGACCTGCCGGTGCACGTGCATCACTGTGACAATAGGGTGAGTATCGAAGAGATTGAGGAAGCGACTGGCCTGCAGTTTTTCCCCGAGAACCCAAGGCTGGTCTCGGGAGCCCTGGATGCCAGCCTGGGATGTTCCTAAAGACTGCTTGTACCGCTTATATAGAGGGCCCGAGCCCAGTCGCTCTATAGGTTGCTAGCGAATCTCAGCAAGGAAATAGTCGTCGCCAATAAGTTCGTTGATGAGTCGATCAAGTGCGGCACGTACGTTGACAGCCATGCCCTCACTTGTCGGTGTCCTACCGCGACCAAACAACGTGGTTTGCCAAACAGTGCGGCTTCCGCTCATTAGCTGCACCGAAGTACGGAAGGTCAATTGCAGCGTCTCTACGCCGCCACGGTCAATTATCTGCGCTTCGCTGGACAGCAGAGTCCCCTGTAAATACATATCCCCGTCTGTCTCCACCAACGTTGCATTCGCATTGGCGAAACCACTAATCATGGCTTCCTGAATAATCTCGACGATTGCTTTTTCAGCTTGAAATCCGTCGGCGTTAAGCAATTTGGCATCGGTAATGAGGCGAGGGTTGTCGACAGATCGCCCATCGGTAAATTCAGCTATGCGCAAACTGATTTTCATGTTGCTCAAATCTGAGCGTGGGCTACCGTCCATCATATAGTTGACAACTACATCCTCAACGGCCAGGGCAGGGATGGCAAAAAGGCTAAGACTTGCAGCACAAAGTGAAATCAAAAATCGAATTTTCATGGAGCTTTTTCTCTCGTCGCTTAAGTTCGTTGTTAGTCGCTAGGCGAATTGAATGTATTACTGGGCATCACCCACGCGGATTCCGAGCATAATTAATATGCCATACATGATCAAGCATGCTGTATGAATAAGAGCTGAACTAGATAGCTGATTAGACTGGAAGTGGCTACTCCTATTGGCTACCGTGATGACAGCTGACCAGTAGAAATCGTATCCCACAAAAAAGCCGTATCGATTTCTCGATACGGCTTAGTTTTAAAACGCTCTGAAGAGTTTCTTACAGCTCGTCAGCAGGCCAAGTTGGCGCGCGATCTCGAACTGTTACCGGGCGAATTCCTTGGTACAGGAATTTTTGTACTCGGCTGCCTTCGTAAGTCTCAGTAGTATAGATGTTGTTCTGAGAGTCAGTGGCAATGCTGTGAGGTGCGTAGAATGTACCTGGCTGACGACCACCTTGGCCGAAAGTGTAAAGTACTTCCATTGACTCACGATCGATCACGGAGATCTTGAAGTTCTGACCGTCTGCAAGATAGATGAACTCTTGCTCCGGGTCGCGTGAGAAAGCGATATCCCAAGTTGAACCTTGGTTCAATGTAGCTGGGTTATAAACAACTTCTCTTACGTAAGTACCGTCTTTGCGGAAGACCTGAACTCGGTCAGCACCACGGTCACAAACATAAACAAGTCCGTCATTTGAAGGCTCTGCACAGTGAACTGGGCCACGGAACTGCTGTGGACCAGGCTGGCCAGGTGTGTAAGTTACGTCAGCAGTATCGTCTGGACGATTACCGTAAGCACCCCAGTAGCGCTTGAAGGCGCCAGTGGAAACGTCAACAACCGCTACACGCTTGTTTTGGTAACCATCTGCAAAATAGGCTTCGTTCGCTTCAACGTCGATAGCGATCTCTGCAACTCGGCCGTAGTGTGTCTGGCTGTTGCTGTCGCGATCTTCGCCTTGCATACCGATAGTGCGAATGTACTCACCATCACGTGTAAACACTAGAACGTGTGAGTCGCCGCCGCCGTTACCGCCGATCCAAACGTCGCCGTTTGGTGCGATTTCGATACCGTGGTTAGATGCAGGCCATGTGTATGGTGCGCCTTCTACAGGACCGCCCCATGCATTGATGATGTTGCCTTCGATGTCAATTTCGATGATCGGTGGCGCAGGAGTACAGCATTCTGCAACGCCGCCCTGTAGACCAATCTCAGTGTTGCCGCCGAATTGTGAGGCGTCATTTCTGTGAACGATAAAGATATGATCTCTCTCGTCTACGTCAACACCGATAGTGTTGCCCATCGCCCAATGATTTGGGAGTGGCTTCGGCCAGAATGGATCTACTAGAAAATGTGGTGCCATTACATCATTTGAAGCTGCGATGCTTGGCTCTTGTAATTTTGATTGTCCTACTCCGAGGACAACCAGTGCAACGACGAGTGTTGCACCTACGATTAGTTTCATCTTTGTCATTCTTATTTTCCTCTCAATGCCCGAATTGCGGGGGGTTTAAACTCTCAGAGCAAGGCTGAGTATACTCATTTCTTTTCAGACAGTATACTCACAGGCCAAATTTTCCGGGGCATGATGTAAGTATTTGTAACAGCGCTAGGCTGTGGGCGCTATTGCGGTCATGATGGCGCCTCTGCGCACTCTGTCTCCGTGATCTATCTAATTGAAATTACTAATAATAAACGAAAATTATGAATAAAATCTGTACAGTTTTTAGCGCCTATTCGCTTCGAAGAGTTATCGTTCCCTGCCTGTTCCTGATGACGTTTTTGTTTCCCGTGCTTGGTTCTGCGCACGATATACCCAGTCGTGTCACTGTATATGCGTTCGTCAAACCAGAAGGGAATCAGCTGACCGCGATTTTACGTGTGCCCATGGAGGCATTCAGTGAGATTAGCTTTCCGCTAAGAGGGCCAGGCTTCTTGCAGTTCTCCGAAGCAGACTTCGCGCTCAACGACGCCGCCCGCGTCTACATCACTGAATCGATTCATTTCTATGAAAACTCAGAGGAGCTGAGCGAGAAACAGCTGGAAGCGGTGCGAGTGTCATTGCCCTCGAATCGTTCCTTCACCACTTATGAGGACGCGCTGGAGAATATACTCAGCCCGCCGCTGGACGAGTCCGTAGACCTCTTCTGGCGACAGGGTGTGCTGGATGTCATGGTGACTTACCCAATCACATCCGATCAGTCGCAATTTTCCGTAAACCCCGAACTCGGCACTCTATCCAATCAGACCACCACTGTGCTGCGCTTCCTCGTGCCGTCGGGGGCAGAGCGCGTTTTTAACTATCTAGGCAATCCCGGGCTCGTCCAGCTAGATCCGCGCTGGCATCAGGCCGCGCTCCGATTTGTGAATATGGGCTTCGAACACATACTGGAAGGCTTGGACCATCTACTCTTTCTCTTCTGCCTGGTCATACCACTAAGAAGCGTGCGAGCGCTTATCCCGGTGATTACGTCATTTACGATCGCACACTCCATCACGCTAATTAGTTCCGCCTTCGGCATGGCTCCGAACGCCCTGTGGTTTCCACCTCTCATAGAGACGCTAATTGCGCTCTCGATCGTGTATATGGCCTTCGAGAATATAGTCGGAGCGAAGTTGGAGCATCGCTGGGTTGCTGCATTCGGATTTGGGCTGATACACGGTTTCGGCTTCTCATTCCTGTTCAGCGACACATTGCAGTTCGCTGGCGGCCATCTGTTTTCATCGCTGCTCGCCTTCAACGTGGGTGTAGAGTTAGGACAGATCTTAGTGCTCATCCTGGTGATTCCGCTATTGAACATTTTGTTTCGCTTCTTCGTGCAGGAGCGCATCGGAACGATACTGCTATCTGCATTGCTCGCTCACAGTGCCTGGCACTGGATGTTGGATAGAGGAACTTCCTTGAACCAGTTTCAGCTGCAGATGCCGATATTCGATTCGATTTTTTTCGCAGGCCTGATGCGCTGGGGCATGATGCTAATCTTTATCGCGCTGGTACTCTGGGGTATGTATGAGTTGTTCCGACGCTTTTCGCTAGTCGAGAATGTATCCAGCTATGGTGCTAGCCGGGAAGCCAAGCGCTAGTTCTGCCGCGACTCAGCGCGCCTGGAACACGGTGCTCTGGGCTTGCCTGCAGCTAGCGCAAGTTGTTGATCTATAAATATTAAATAATGGAATCGATGCGCTGCCCAGTTTCAATTTGTCACAAAGCCCGACAGTCTTTTAGTATCTGCGAACAAAGGCTATGCGCTAAGCTATACCTACTGGTTGAGCGCTTTTTTAACAGACATTGCTGGAGCCTAAACCTCCGCCGTGAGTCGATTTTCAACGAACCGCTCCCTGTACCAACATTGTTAACTGAAAGGTTATTTAAATGAGAAAGTTAACCGCATTCCTGCTGCTAACTCTTGGCAGTGCATATGCAATTAATGTGCAGGCAGGTGCAGATCGCGTAGGTAATTTCGCTCTGATCGATCATGAGGGCGTTTCCCATCAGCTACAGAAATACGGTGATAGCAAGGCTCTCGTCATCATCGCCACCTCCGCCGATTGTCAGGAAAACATCGATAAGCTGCCGAAGTATCGATTGCTCCGCACTACATGGGAGAGCAAGGGTATAAGTTTTCTCGCCATAAACTCTTCCCCTGGCGATAGCCTCGATGACATTCGACTAATGGATCAGTTGCACAATTTCGATCTCCCTATCCTGGTCGATGACAGCCAACTAGTTGCTGAGAACCTCGGCCTGAATAAAGCGGGTGAGATTATCGTTCTAGAGCCGACTCGCAGTCAGGTTCTCTATCGCGGAGGTCTCGATACCGATCCGGTGCGCGCGCGCCCTGGCCTGAAGCTGTAGAGGGCACTACGGTTTTTGCCGATGTGTTAGCGACTGCCGTCGCTGGCGAGGCGGCATCTCTGGATCATACCGTGACCACCGAAGCTGTAGGTTGCAAGCTGCAATTCCCGTCGAGGGAAGAGCACGCAAAAGCGATACCCGACTATGCAACAGAGGTTGCTCCCATACTCGAAGAGAAGTGCATAAGTTGCCACGTAGAAGGGGGAATTGCGCCCTTTGCCATGGATTCCCATATGATGGTGCAGGGTTGGTCGCCTATGATGAAAGAAGTCATGATGACCAAGCGCATGCCGCCGGCTCAGGTCGACCCGAGTATTAATCATTTCACTAATGCTCGTTATATGGATGCTGGCGAGCTACAGACTCTTATCCACTGGATAGACGCGGGTTCTCCTCGTGGCGTCAGTGAGGTTGATCCGCTGACGCTGATTGAGCCACCCGAATCTGTTTGGGAATTAGGCGAGCCAGATTATATCGTTAATGTTCCGGCATTCACTGTGCCAGCAACTGGCGTACTAGACTATGAGAACGTTATCGTTAATTTGCCTTTTGAGGAGGATGTATGGGTGAAGTCGGTTCAGCATCTCCCCGGCGACCGTCGTGTTCTCCATCATCTGCTGAGTTATATCGTTCCTGCTGACTATGCCGAAGAAATCGTCGAAGGCGAGAACGATAACTACAGAGAGTTTCTAGAAGGCTATGCGCCCGGTAAGGATGAGGCTGCAACATATCCGAAAAATACAGGCGTTTTCGTGCCGAAGGGTTCCGCCGTGCAAATGTCGGTTCACTACACTCCCTTCGGCAAGGAAACGATAGACAGTACAAAGATTGGACTCTACTTTGCCGACGAGACTCCGGAATATCAGTATTCAACTTACTCCCTAAGTCACGGCGGTCGTAACATTGAGATTCAGCCCGGAGTCCCCGATCATAAGATGAGCGCCTCCCATGTATTCGAGGATGAGGTGATGTTGCACGGCCTCCGTCCTCATATGCACTATCGGGGAAAGCGCATGCGCTTTAGCGTCATCTATCCGAACGGAACCAAAGACCCGATTATCAATGTGCCTGACTACAATTTCGCCTGGCAGCCAACCTACAGACTCTCCGAACCTATGTTACTGCCAGCCGGTTCCAGGGTGATGATAGAGGGAGCCTTCGATAACTCTCAATATAATCTCGGTAATCCGGATCCTGCCGCTGTTGTAAGGGGAGGCGCTCAGAGCTGGGATGAGATGTTTATTGGTTATCTTTCGTACAATAAAACCGGCGAATAATTCTCCTGTAGAAATTCGTGATTAGAAAGGGTCAAACGACCCTTTTTTTTCGTCTGGGGAAAAGCGCCTAACCCTCGAGACTCCGACGCTTAGCCATGCTCTTGGCGGCTCTGCTGCACAGTCATTCCAGGCGCGACAAAGCGCGTGATTGCTGCGGCATAATGTTACAAAAAGTAATGCTTTTGGCTGCCTATTTTTCTGTATTTGGGCTAGACTGCGCCTGTTAATAAAAAGCTTCTTGGAGTTTGCGTTATGAATAAACTATTCGGAATAGCTCTGATCGCGTCAGTTCTATCTACCTCAGCCCTAGCGCTGCCAGATAGAGTGGGTGATTTTGGCCTTCTAGACAGTGCTGGTGACTTTCACCAACTAAGTCGTTACCGGAATAAAGAGGCATTGGTTCTCATGTCTTTCGATAGCAGCTGTGCTGCCATCAATTCTTCAGTTTCTAGCCTGGAAGCCATGGCATCCGAGTGGAGCGAGCAGGGTATTGCTTTCGCTTTGATCAACTCATCAGCTGAAACAGATATTGCAACGATCAGAGCAGCCAAGTCGGCCTTGGGTTCAGACCTGCCATTGCTACTCGACGACGGACAGGTTGTATCCGAGACGCTGGCGCTGAGCAAGGCGGGCGAAATAGTTGTGCTCGACCCAGAGCGTCTAACAGTTCTCTACCGCGGCCCGCTGAGCAGCGCCGCTGCCACATTGTCCAGCGAATTAGCTGGCACGGTGGATAGCACCACAGTAATTGCAGCCTCGGGATGCGATCTTAATTTTCCGGTTAAAGAGATGCATGCGAGTGCGGTTCCAGATTACGCAACGGAAGTTGCACCAATCGTTGTCGAACAATGTGCAAGTTGCCACCGTGAAGGCGGCATTGGCCCGTTCGCGATGGATAGTCACTTGATGTTGCAGGGCTGGTCACCAATGATCCGTGAAGTACTGCTTACTAAGCGTATGCCACCTACGCAGGTTGACCCGAACATCGGCCACTTCACCAATGCACGCTACATGTCAGATGCTGACCTGCAGACTCTCGTACATTGGATAGACGCTGGTGCGCCTCGCGGTGCAGCAGCTGTAGACCCATTGACAGAGTTTGATATGCCAAATTGGAAAGAGTGGACTCTAGGCGAGCCCGACTTCATCGTTAAGGCACCGAAGATGGAGATTCCTGCTACTGGCGTTCTCGATTACATCGATGTCGACGTTGAGCTTCCCTTCGATGAAGACAAGTGGGTGAAAGCAGTTCAGTTTATCCCTGGCGATGAGTCCGTACTTCATCACCTTCTCACCTACGTAACTGCTCCTGCCGAGAATTTTGACGGCGGGGAAGGCAACACCACGTCGGTTGCCCATCGTTTCCTCGAGGGCTATGCGCCAGGTAAGGTAGACGCGATGACTTTCCGCCAAGATACCGGCGTATATATCCCTAAAGACCACAAGCTCTCTATGCAGTTTCACTTTACAACTAATGGTAAAGCGACAACTGATGAGACTGTGATTGGTCTGTACATGTACGACGAGCCGCCCAAATATGAGAACTTTACCCGGTCGGTAGCTTCTCAGTTTAAAATTCCTCCCTACGCGCAGGATTATGAGTCGCATGCTCAATATACTTTCGATGAGGACGTTGTATTGACTGGCTTGCGAGCTCACATGCACTTTCGTGGCAAGGACATGAAGTTCGCTATGGAGAACGAAGACGGCTCAATGACTGATTTGCTTAGCGTTCCAAACTATAGCTATGCATGGCAGCCTACTTACGAGTTAGAAGAGCCTGTGCAGATTAAGGCGGGCACTAAAGTGCATGTAACTGGAGCGTTCGATAACTCCGAGTATAATCCGGCAAACCCTGATCCAAGCCAGGAACTGACTTTTGGCTTGCAGAGCTGGGATGAGATGTTCATCGGTTATTGGACATACCATTCGGCGACACCATCTAACTAAGCCCTGCTTGGCTAGACGAAACCCGGTCATGCAGATGGCCGGTTTTTTTTTTGGCTTACTTTAATGGGTATAACCGCAGGTTTTCGTTTGTCGCGGAGAAAATTGTATGCATGCCAAACATAGATGAGAGCAAGAGTATCGGGCCTGGTCGTTGGCCAGCAGCGTACTCACTACGAACGAGCCTTCGGCTCTGACTGTTCTCCGTGAGCACCCTGCTGGCCAACTCGATTTCTGAGAGACATGTGTTCATTTCTTTGCGAGCCCGAAGTCATCTCCAGAATAGCGCGCAGGGATGGGGAGAACGCTCTAGATAAATCACCGATCTGCTAGGCCGCCCCCATTCAATGCAAGGCGTTATGGGAATTTGACTTAGAATTTACACCATCACCATCGCTGTGGGCGGGAAAACGTACAAATACCAGACTCAGCTAAGTGAAAAACTTTCGAGTGTGGTCGTTGGCCAGCAGCGTACTCACTACGAACGAGCCTTCGGCTCTGACTGTTCTCCGTGAGCACCCTGCTGGCCAACTCGATTTCTGAGAGACATGTGTTCATTTCTTTGCGAGCCCGAAGTCATCT
>CAXBLN010000001.1:0-50132 GCA_963976555.1 uncultured Gammaproteobacteria bacterium | reverse complement strand
AAACCAAAAACAGGCTGTTGCTGGCTCTCGGCTTTTTCTGCTTGATTGGTTTTGCAGGACAAACTTTTCTACTGTGGCAGGCAAATGGCAGACTGGCGCAGGCGCTACCCGAAGAAACAGAGCCCGCGACGGCCATCGAACAACGATTACTTGCCCAGCTAGAGCAGAAGGACGCAGTCCGGGCAGCGCATTTTCCATTCGCAAGCCGCTCCCCATTTGCCAGTAGCATGCAGTTACAGGACTATGTCGATTCAATTTTCTCTGGATTTGGGATGACACCACTGCCGCAGTTAAATCCATTTCCGTTAAACACACTCGGTAGCACGCGGCTATCAGTCAATGTGCCAGACATCGCTGTGGACGAGACAGAAAAGGACTATCTCATCATGATACCGGTGAACCCTAATCAGGAACTTGAGCTCAACACCAATATTGAGGACAACTCGGTTTCTATATCTGGGGTGCTCATTGAAAAATCGCAGCGATCGCAGAATAATTTTTCTGCATCCGCTTTTAGTCAGCGCCAGTTCGCAAAGACCCTCGACCTGCCTAAACCAGTCGATGAGTTTGGCATGATCACAAGGCAGACTGATGCAGGCATCGAAATAGTCCTGCCAAAAAAGAGTAGCTAACTTGCAACCCCCCTTCCGAGCTGCAATGTGCAGCTCGGATATTTTCCGCTTACACCTCACTTTTTAAATGAGCGGGAACAGGATATTGTTGCTGTAGCATACTGCCTACTAAACCTTGAGCAATACAAGCAATGACTAATTCATCAATCAGCCGATTCCACCTGCCTGAACTCGATGACCTCCCTGAAGATATCCGCAAGCGCATCCTTGCGGTTCAGGAAAAAGCAGGCTTTGTGCCAAACATCTTTTTGGCACTAGCCCACAGGCCGGATGAGTTCAGAGCTTTCTTCAGCTACCACGATGCCCTAATGGAAAAATCCGAAGGCCTCAGTAAGGCAGAGCGGGAAATGATCGTAGTGGCTACGTCTGGCATTAACCAATGTACCTATTGCGTAGTAGCACACGGGGCGATCTTGCGAATCAGAGAAAAGAACCCGCTGATTTCCGATCAAATCGCTAGCAATTATCGAAACGCGGATATATCGGAAAAACAGCGGCTAATGTTGGATTTCGCCGTAAAGGTATCGCAAGCAGCCCATGAGATTCGTGACGCCGATTTTAAAAGCCTACGCGAAACGGGATTCAGCGACGAGGAAATTTGGGACATTGGCTCGATAGCAGCGCTCTTCGCGTTATCTAATCGATTAGCCAATATGGCCGATATCAAGCCAAATAGTGAGTTCTACAACATGGGTAGAAATGAAACCGATCAGTAATCAGTAACTAGGTACTAGTTTTGCCCACTAAATCACGCTTTCTCACCAAGTTTTTCTTCCCCTCAACCGGTGCAGATTGTAGTCTAGCTCCTCATATGGCCTACATCCTTCCTAGTGAAATAATAAACAGAATCAACTAATGGCTAATCAAAACCCCAATATTCCCGCAAGTGCCTATACAGGCAATAGCACACTGATTCAGCCCTCGATGGGCAGCCGCCTCTATGAGGATGAGGCCGGCACAATATTAGTCGGTCAACCCCCGGAAGTACTCAAGGGCCTGTTGCTGCATGGGATCACTAATTTCGACACCCTAGTGCTGCCTGACGTCAAGGAGAAGAGTGGCTCACTCACCAACAGTCTCGAGTTCCCTCTCTATTTCTTCCTGTTTGTAAGCAAAGGCCTGGAGCAAGGCAGAAAGCTCAACCTGGTCGGCGAGAAAGACGATATCAGCCACGCTCTGCGCCTATTGCGGATCACACTATTTGGCCCGACTCGAGACGAGTTAGACGGTTGGCAGACTGATCAGGCACTCGCAGATGAATGGCTCGCCGCTAGTGAAGAACTCGCTCTCAAAGACAAATACGGCGAAATTATCCCAATCGAAGGATTCTTCAATATCGTACCCTTCAATGATGGCTGGGCGAAAGTCGGCGATCACACCATTACTCACGTCGAATCCGATGTATTCGATATTGGCTATGGAGCTGGCGCGTCACGGATCGACCTGAACGAAGACCAAACCATCCACCCACCTTATAAAGTCGAACCGGATTATGTGCCGGGCGGCTTGGTTAAGATGGGCATCGAAGTGTTAGGTGGCGCCTCCGGGTTTACTCCCACTGAGCCATGTACGGGGCTGGCGTTTTGCTACAACGGTGAATACCTGCTCATAGATGCCATTCCTTTCCTCGACCAACATCTTTTTGCCAGGGGGATTTCCAAGAATCAAGTTGCCGCAGTCTTTCTGACTCACTTACACGACGATCATTCGTCGCTCTTTCCATTGATGCTTATGCCGCATCGTGTTGATCTAATTACGACGCGTGAAATCTTTAATATGGCTATGGAGAAAATAGCCTGCGGTATCGGCTGGAACCTGGGCGCAGTTTGTGAACATTTCAACCTGGTTGAAGTTAGACCCGGCGAGCGACACAATTACTTCGGACTGACAATTGAGCCACACGTTACTGTCCATAGCATCCCAACAATTGGCGCAACCTTCTCTACTGTCAACAAGGGCATAGAGCGAAAAATTTGTGTGGTAGCTGACAATCATTCGATGAGCGCCATTAGAACCATGACGAAACGCGGGCTAATTCGAGAAAGCACTACCAGTAATTTAGAACGATTGTATTCCGATAGATTCGCTCTGCTCGTCGCTGACGGCGGCGCGGGAGCGATTCACGGAGACCCGGCAGATGCGATTAAATCCTCTTCTGATAGAGTCGTGTTCGTCCACGTTGAAGAATTAGCAAACGAGTTTAATACAACTTTCTCACTAGCGACCTCAGGCAAACGCTACACGATTCTGGAGGGGGATTCTGCCATCTATACGTCGCAGATAAATCACTATCTGACAGAATGGTTAGGCCGTCCCTTTCCAAATAGATGGATGCGCAGCCTGTTAGCGGAAGAAGAGATTCGTCGCTACAACACAGACGATGTAATTCTGGTACAGGATGCGTCTACTCGGGGCTACGTCTATTTGATTTTGACCGGTTACTGTGACGTAGTTAGACACGACGGCTTACGACTAATAAAAGATGCCGAGCTTCAAGCTGGAGACGTACTCGGCGAGATGGCCGTCATTACAGGCAGCGGGACTCGAAATGCCAGCGTCATAGCAAAAACTCCCGTGACTCTGTGTGTGTTCTCTGAGGAAACATTTAAATCATTTATAGTAGCCGAAGGTTTTCAGGAGAAGTTACTTCAGCAGTGGTCGCTGCGGCCCGCCATAGCGCGCCAGCCACAGTTTTCTAATATGACTTCTACAGTATTGGAAAAGTTGTGCCAGATTGCTGAATCGAAAGTGTTATTCGAAGGCGATAGTTTCGAACTGTCTGAATACACTTGGTGCCTGCTAGCGGGTGGTCAGGCCTCACTAAATGGCAAGAGCATGTTTCGCGACGATGATTACGGGGCTCGGCCCTTTGGCGAATCGAATAGCGGCCCGATCATTTCGAAGGAAGGTTGCACTCTGATCCTATTCGATGCGCGGCGTCTGGACCGACTTCGCATGCGCACACCACAACTCAACTATTACCTGCGAAAGCTGCGCTCAGAAGAACTGAAGAATCAAGTGTCCTGGAAGCTAGGCTTGGTCGACATTCTCAACTAGGACTGTCCCAGCTAAGCGCTTTCTGTCAGCGCTTTAATTTAAGTAGCAGCTGATCTATGCGATCTATGGAAAATGGCTTGGAGAAACTTCCGACGACATTAAGCTTCATTTCTTTCCCGATATCCTTCGTCGTCTTGATTTTCTCTTTGTCCATGCCACTAATAAGAACAATCATAGATCGGCTTCCACTATCGGATAGAAAGTTGAAAACGGCCAGGCCATCGTAGCCCTTCTCCGACATATCCATGTCGCTATCTAGCCCCAAATCCAAATCCAAAAAGATAAGATCTGGAAGAAATTCCCGATAGACTTTTTTCACTTGCCTGAAATCGTTAACAGCAATCACATCGTAGCCGGCGACTTTAGCGACTTCTTCGATGATATCTGTTATCTCTTTGTTGTCATCGATTATTAACAGTTTCCGAAACTGATGACTAACTGAATCACTTGCCATGCCCCATCTACCCTTTTCTTGACATACTACAATACGTTGACGCACAGGAATAATCAGTAGGAGTATATCCTCTGATACCCAGCAAGCACGTATTTTGATGTGTTATTCGGTAAATTATGACTTACTCAGGGCCTGAACACTCAGTGTTCGTAGGAAAAGTCCTAAGCAAAGTTTATGCTTGTTAGCCTTGAAGGCAGAGCCTACAGAGAAAAGGCGATTATGGCAGTAATAGCAGACATGACAGTGCTGGCCCTAAACGATGCCGAATCGTCAGAGAACAGGATCCACAGCGATTCGATCGCGACCAAATACGGATTCACTGGCGCGCTGGTCAGTGGCGCAAACGTGTTTGGCTATCTATCCCAGCCTCTGATTCATGAGATTGGGACTATCGGTCTGGAGTGCGTCGAGTACCGTGTTAATTTTCGAAGCCCCGCCTACCATAACGATCAGCTACTAATTAAGACTGCTTCTCACAATGCTGAAGTCGATTGCGAAAAATATTCCAGCAGCGCTTACAACCAACGGGGCGACTTGTTAGCTGAGCTGGAAACACTGCTGCGCCCGGACACGCCGCTAAAGAAAGTGCCCTATAAAGCGGCCAACGAAGCAGCGGAGTTTGTCAGAGGCGAAATACACTGGGATACGATTCAACTCATGGAGGCGGCTCCAGATTATCTCTGGACTCCTCGCGAGGAGGACAATCGACAGCGTGTTCAGGCGCAGCGTGATCGCAGCGAGTTCTATCAGGGGCCCGGCGCCTATATTCATCCCTATTATCTGTTGGATGCCTGCAACAAGGCGCTAAAGCGGATGTTCGTCTTGCCTGCCTGGATTCATACGGGCAGCCACCTGCGGATCGGAAAAGCGATTCGATGCGGACAGAACATCATCATTCGATCCGTTCCCACCGACAAATGGGAACGAAATGGTCATCAGTTTATAAGACTTAATATCGCAATGATCGTAGAGGAAGAGCTAGCTCTCGAGGTTACGCATACAGCGATATTTAGAATCGCAATGTGACAGTACAAAGCACCCAGGCAGTGTTTCCTCAGTTCCAAATGCCCTGCAGCGCGATCGCTTCGCTTGCTGCCTGTCTATAGCACAAAGACCCCGATAGTTAGCGGGAAACTATTAAAGCATGCGACAAATGGTGATACGCTCCTATGCAGTCAACAACCGAATCAGAGTAATCATGAAAAGCCTTAATTGCAGCACCGTAATACGAGCCCTAATCCTAATTTATCTAAGCATCACTGCGAGCACCCTGCTCGCTGACGAATTAAGCGAGAAGATTCTTAGCTTGCGCGAACAGGCTCAGGTCGAAGACAAGATCCTGCGAGAACGGCTCGATACCGTGGTACCCGAACTCATGCGTAGAGAAAACATAGATGCATGGGTCATCATCGCCAGAGAGTATAACGAAGACCCTGTTTTAAAGACGATGCTGCCAGCAACCTGGCTGAATGCGCGCCGGCGAACAGTTTTGCTCTTCATCGATCACGGTGATTCGCGAGGCGTGGAGCGTATGGCTATTGCCCGCTACGCTGTCGGCGACATATTTCCTGCGGCATGGGATCCAGAGCAGCAACCCGACCAATATCAACGAATCGCTCAAATATTGAGCGAGTTCAACCCAGCCAACATCGCGTTAAATTTCTCAGACAACTATGCATTGGCCGACGGCCTAACCTATTCAGAGCACAGAGACTTTAGCAATGCTCTGCCAGCGGCTCTCAAGAGTAGAATCGTTTCGGCAGAAAACCTTGCCGTGGGTTGGCTGGAAACTCGAATAGCGCCTGAGATTGAAGTCTACAAAGATGTCATGAGCATCGCCCATGCGGTCATCGCAGAGGGCTTTACTGCCGAGGTAGTAATTCCGGGAAAGACTACAATAGAAGATCTTACCTGGTGGTATCGACAACGTGTAAATGACCTTGGCCTCGACACCTGGTTTCATACTGGCATCGATTTGATTCGCTCGGATGCCAACCAGGTCACTGTCGGTGATGACCCTGCTCTTCAAGATACTTTTCATAAAGGAGACATGATTCACATCGACTTCGGTATTAGTTATCTAAACTTACAGACAGACACTCAGCAGAACGCCTATATACTGAAGGACAATGAAGCCACGGTGCCAACTTATCTCGTTCAGGCTCTGAAGAAGGGAAATCAGCTGCAGGACATCCTGACGAATAATTTTCAAGTAGGTCGTAGCGGAAATGAAATCCTGCGCCGCACAAGGGAACAAGCGATAGAAGCGGGTATTGGCCCTATTATTTACACTCACCCGATTGGCCTGCACGGTCATGCTGCTGGCACAACAATCGGAATGTGGGACAAGCAGGAAGGAGTGCCTGGCTCAGGCGACTACCTAATGCACGCCAATACCGCCTATTCCATTGAATTGACAGCGCAGGTGGAAGTACCTGAATGGAGTAGTGCTCCGCTCTCAATTAAATTGGAGGAAGACGGGTTTTATGATGGAACAGAATTCGCGTATATTCAACCCAGACAGACTGAATATCATGTTATTAAAGCAGACTGAACAATCACAATAGGAAAACTATATGCCTCTCGACATTACATTTACTCTCAGCGACAGGGATCTGGAAAGGTTTAAAACCATCGTCGTAAAGGCCAGATCCGCTTCATCCGATCAACAGAGCAAGACAGATATCGAGAAGGCCGCCTACAAGATAGTCGAAGTAGCCATGAATTCAGACCTGCCCGACTTCATCGCGGATCGGCTGCTCCAATTGAAGACACTGCTCGAGATGATGAGGGACTCGGAATGGAATCTCAGCGACTCAGACCGCGACAGGATCATTAGCGCCATGGCCTATTTCGCCGACCCCATCGACCTCATTCCAGACCACATCCCGGGAATCGGCTTTCTCGATGATGCGATGTTTGTCGAGATCATCATTCGCGAACTCCGTTCCGAAATCTCAGCCTACGGCGATTTCTGCCGTTTCAGAGAAGAGGAAGACAAGCGCCTCCAAGCCGCTGGAAAGGATCCTGCAGAAAACAGAGAACAATGGTTAGGCGCCAAGAGGGACGAACTACATTCGAAGATCGCAGAGAAGAGAAGCGACGATGAAGAATTCGTGTTTCACATACTCTAATCCTAGCTTTCAGAGTCCCGTAGCACTATCGATCTCGAGCTAAACTAAAGAAATCGCGACCGATAGATGCTAAGCAAGACCTGAATGCTATTCAGTAGGATCTTAGCCTTCTCCTATTGAAGAGTGGCTGGGAATCCAATTTACGAATTGGCGCAGAATTAATTGCCAAAGCCAGCAGCCAAGGCTGCCCGATCCAGCAACTCCCCCTTCAGGTAGACAGAGGAGATCGTGCGCGTATTGCGTATATCGACTAGGGGATTGTCATCCAGCACCACAATATCTGCGCTGTAGCCACTTTTCAAAAGACCGAGATCATCTAGGCCAAGTCGCAGCGCTGGTTTGCTGGTAGCGGCCACTATTGCCTGCATTGCTGTCATTCCGAGACGAACGAAAATTTCTAACTCCCGATGACCGGCATAGCCGAAGTAATGGTCAGGCACGGCTCCCGCATCCGTGCCCAATATTATGTCAACGTCTGCTGCAAGGAGATGGGCAAAGCTCGCCCGCAGCTCCGCCTCCCGCGCCGGAGCTCGATTGGGCATTAAGAACCTCTGCTCACTTTCAAGTAGGCGAGCCGCGACTGAGTCGGGTAGCGACTCGCGAAGAAACGGATCCGCTCCAATGGCTTCACGCCTCAGCTCGCCCAAACCCATATTAGGCACGACAAAGGCGTTCGCTGTAGCCAGCTGTGAGGCTATGCTGCGATCCAGATCGGAGCCGATTCTGCCGTGCAGAAACCCAGTGACCCCAGCATCTAATAGACTGGGCATATCTGTGGCGTATTGCTGATGAGCATAGACCTCAATACCCTGTGCGGCGGCTTCTCTTGCTATCGCGCGATACACTCGCGGCTCCAGTTTATCCTGGCTGCCACCACGATCATCCACCCAAATTTTTATAACGGGAATATCCTTGGCAGCGATCCTGCGCACGGCTTCCACTGCCTGCTCTGCGCTAGCCACGCCATACAATATAGCTTGCCCCGTCCTGCGCTCCACTTCGAGCGCATGGGAAAGGAACTGATCGTTCGGGCCCTGACCCGGAGGAGCCATCCCTGCGGCAAACAGGAAGCGGGCACCGCTAAAGTCACCTAAACGCTGCGCCTGCTGCACCTCCCGCGCCAGGTCATCGGGATCACTACCTGCTGAGAACACGGCCGAGAAGCCGTAATAGGCATAGCGCTGCAAATGATCGATCAGGTTAGCAGCATTGTAGTTCTCAGCTCCCCAACTTCCGTGTCCCTCATAGCCGAGATGGGCATGACTATCTATCATTGCAGGCATCACAGTCTTGCCATTCAAGTCGATTGTGGCGACAGCTGTATCGAGTTCTATGTCTGAGCGTGAACCGACGAAGCTAATTCGCCCCTGCTCGACAAGGATTGCGGCCTGCTCCTGAACGGTCCCATCACCGACGATGACCCGCACGTTATCGAGCAAGAAACTGTCGGGCTCGCTGTCTTGAGCAAGACCGGGCTGAGACAACAGCAGCGAGGCACTCAGCATCTGAAAAAAGCTGACCAGCGCTCTTCTGGAGAGCCAGAGCGGGTAATGCCGTATGCGATATCTTCCAATTGACTGCTTCATAACGTTTCCCTCTCTCTTTTTAGCTCTGAGGCTGGTAATCTAGCATCTTTGCAGAATGATCTGCACATTCGGGACAGGCTTGGCCATTGACACAGAACAGCTCACACACTCCGCTCTCCGAGACCGATGCCCTGGCGCTGGCGTCGAGAACCGACACCGCTGATCTCGCTGCGCAGGCCAGGGCCCTATGCGATAGCGCCCACGGCAACGTCATTAGCTACTCCAAGAAGGTCTTCATACCACTCACCCACCTATGTCGCGACGTCTGCCACTACTGCACCTTCGCACGTACGCCGAAGCGCATCGAACAGCCCTATATGAGCGTCGAGCAGGTGCTGGAACTCTGCCACCGCGGGGCTAAGGAAGGCTGTCAGGAAGCCTTATTCACCTTAGGCGAGAAACCCGAGCTCCGTTATAAGGCCGCTCGCGAAGCGCTAGCCGAACTAGGCTTCGAGTCCACGATCGATTATGTCATTGAAGTAGCTGGCAGGGTATTAGCCGAAACTGGCCTTATACCCCACATCAATGCGGGCAATATGACCACGGAAGAGATAGCCAGACTACGTCAGGTCAGCGCTTCTATGGGCATCATGCTCGAGTCCGCCTCCTCCAGGCTCTGCGAAAAAGGCATGCCGCACTATGGCTCTCCCGATAAAGACCCGATAACTCGCCTAGCGACCATAGAGCTCGCCGGCCAGGCCAGAGTACCGTTTACCTCCGGAATTCTAATTGGTATTGGTGAAACACGACTTGAGCGTATTGAATCGTTCCTTGCCTTGCGGCGTCTGCATGAGAAACACGGCCACCTGCAGGAAATTATCGTACAAAATTTTCGCGCCAAACCAAACACCAAGATGGCACAGGCCCCCGAACCAGATCTTGATGAGTTAGTTTGGACCTTGGCCGTTGCGCGACTGATCTTCGGTGCCCAGATGAATATTCAGGCTCCACCTAACCTCAGCCCCGGAGTCCTTCCTCAATTAGTGAACGCCGGCATTAATGACTGGGGCGGTGTTTCGCCATTAACTCCCGATCACGTAAACCCGGAAGCGCCCTGGCCCCACCTTGAGAACCTCGCCAGAGAGACAGCAGCAGCTGGCAAGTTTCTGGATCAACGATTGACCATCTATCCAGAGTTTGTAATCGAGCCGGATAAATGGCTAGACGAGAAATTGATCTTTCCGATACTTAAGCAAAGCGATGGTAGCGGCTTCGCAAAGAGGGACAACTGGACACCTGGCGATTCCCAAGCTATTCCCCAGATGGATAGACTGCTAATAGAGAGCAGCGTCAATCCCGATCACGTTTCGAAAGATATATTACGCATCGTCGCTGCTTGCGAGTCTGAACAGACTCTCTCTATCGCTGATGTGAGCCGCCTGTTCGAAAGCCGCGGTAATGATTTTGCCTACATCACTGCGCAGGCGAACAGATTGAGAATCGAAAGCAACTCAGACACCGTTAGCTATGTTGTAAATAGAAACATCAACTACACCAATGTGTGTTATTTCAAATGCCAGTTCTGCGCTTTCTCCAAAGGAAAAGTTAGCGAGAATCTCCGTGGCCGACCCTATGACATCAGCGCAGAAGAAATAGCGAGACGCTCGCTCGAAGCATGGAACAGAGGCGCTACCGAAGTCTGCATGCAGGGGGGAATTCACCCGGACTACACCGGACAGACCTACCTCGACATCATTGAGACCGTGAGAAGCGCTACGCCTGAAATGCACATCCATGCATTCTCTCCCTTAGAAGTCTGGCAAGGAGCGAGCACGCTAAATATCTCTCTCGAGGAATTTCTGATAATGCTTAAGGATGCCGGTCTCAACACATTGCCGGGAACTGCCGCCGAAATCTTAGACGATGAGGTTCGACAGGTGCTATGCGCAGACAAATTGAACTCCGAGCAGTGGCTCGAGGTCATGGAGACGGCCCACAAAGTCGGGTTTAAGACCACTGCAACTATTATGTATGGGCATATCGACCGCCCCAAGCATTGGGCCAATCACTTGCTGCGCATACGTGAACTGCAGAATCGCACTGGCGGTTTCACCGAATTTGTCCCCCTGCCCTACGTTCACATGGAAGCTCCTATGTACCTAAAAGGACTTTCCCGACGCGGTCCAAGTTTTCGTGAGGCAGTGTTGATGCACGCGGTATCCCGTCTGGTCTTTCACGGTCAGATTCACAACATTCAAGCCTCTTGGGTAAAAATGGGATTAGATGGCGTCGCCGCCTGCCTCAATGCGGGCGCCAACGATCTAGGCGGAACGCTGATGAACGAGAGCATCACCCGAGCCGCTGGGGCGAGCTATGGACAAGAGTGGACTCCACAGTCGATCGAAGACACAATTCGTAACATGCATCGCCTGCCGCGTATGCGCAATACCCTGTATGCTAGCGCCTCGCAAGAGCGCCATGCCACGGCGATTAAGGCCGAAGCGCTGAGTGAAATTGAGAATAATTCGGCGGACAAGAAACAGCGCAGCAAGAGGCTCGAAAATCTGGCACAGGCCATCTAACAGCTATTATCCAGATGAAAAATGCAGCGACGCACAATACACCCCCTGACAGACGAATCCAAACTACTCGAAATGACGTAGCGTACTGTGTCGATGACATGGAAACACCTAATAAGTATTAATTACTAATCATCAATCGAAACCAACTCAGGCACCGCCTTCCAATTGGCTGGCACGCAAATCAGGAAATCTTAATCTCAGCATGAAAATAGCTATAACTGGGGCCAACAGCAGTGTCGGCCTAAACCTAATAAATCATATTGTATCCGCAACAGACATCGACATTATTGCTGGGGTTCGTTCCGACCGAGCGATGCAATCGCTTCCAAGTTCACCACAGGTAGATCCCCGCATCATCTCTTATCAAGATCCCTCGCAGTTGGCAGCCGCTCTCGACGGTGCAGACTGCGTAGTGCATCTCGCTGGCATTCTTATCGAAGACAAGAATACCAGTTACGCCAGCGCCAATGTCGATGCTACTGAAGCCGTAGTGAAGGCGGCACAGAAGATCGGCGCCAAACATCTAGTGTTCATCAGCGTCGTCGGAGCTAGTACTGGTTCCGGAAACGCGTATTTTCGATCGAAGGGCCTAGCCGAGGAATTCGTCAAGAATTCTGGACTTCCCTCTAGCATCATACGGACTCCAATCCTACT
Source organism: uncultured Gammaproteobacteria bacterium (assembly GCA_963976555.1). Lineage (GTDB taxonomy): Bacteria > Pseudomonadota > Gammaproteobacteria > Pseudomonadales > Pseudohongiellaceae > UBA9145. The sequence goes on along the minus strand of CAXBLN010000001.1, from coordinate 38,093 downwards.
GGGTCTGAACACGGCGGGGGCGAGCTCGATTGTCGGTGCAGCCACCCAGGCGAAGACTAAGATTCTGGGCGGCGGCAACTATTTTATGCGCCCCCTGGATATCGACGATCTGAACCAGGCAATCCTCAACTGCTGCCAAGGTGATTCCGACGGAGCTAAGCTTTATGAATTAGTCGGACCTGAGGCAATCAGCTACCGCGACCTCATTCAGAAGACCGCCTCGATGATGAATAATAAAGTCGAGATAGGCTCAGTGCCGGTCGCGCTAGCCAAATTAGTAGCAGCGATAAGTTCTCGCATCAAAGGCGGAGGCATCACTCCCACGGTAATCGACGTGATCACCATGGATGAGGTTGTAGCGGAAAACGCCGACACCGCATTAAACATCTCCCTAACACCCCTGCAGAACACTCTGGAAAAAATCTTGGAGCACAAGAAAAAATAATGAGCGAAGAAATCGAAATAAGGCCAGAAACCACTAACGAGCCCGATGCAGATGCGGCGCCTGGAAAGAAAAAGCCTAGCCCCATTGGACGCCTACTTTTCCTAATACTTACGGCTGCGTGTTTCGCCTACCTCTACTACAGACTCAACGGCGCCGCGGCACGTGAAGACATGAGCCTGATCGCATACATGTCGCAGGTTTTCTCCACTGTCGATTGGATTCCGTGGCTTGGGCTGATGATTGCTTACTCGTTGTTCTATTTTACGATAGACACCTTAGTGATCACTAAGGCGTTAAACTGGTTCATCGCCGACATCAAATATAAAGACATCATGCCAATTCGTGCCAGCTCCTACATCATCTCGATATTCAATGAGCAGATAGGCAAGGGTGCCATGGCCTATTACCTCAACAGGCGAGACAATATTCCGGGATGGGAAGTAGGCTCGGTGATGTTGTTCGTCATGTTCTGCGAAATTTACTATCTCCTGGTCTGGGCAATGGTAGGTTTTGCAGTGGGCGGGGATTCTCTGCCTGAAGTATTCGGCTTGATCCCCTATATCGGAGGCGCGGCGACAGTCATACTAGTTCTGTGGATTGCCTATTTTCAGGGTGCCATTCTGCCAAATAATAAGTTCCGAGAGCGTCGCATATTGCATGCATTTCGTCTTGCCAAGCCTTGGCACTACGGAGCATTCTTTCTACTGCGCTCACCGGCACTGCTGGCGGCCATCGTGGTCTATACCACGGCTCTAAATTTATTCGGCGTCGAAGCATCACTGTTGACCTTGCTGCCATTCTTGCCCGTCATATTCTTTGCCGCTGCCGTCCCTACCCCCATGCGTGCCGCAGCGATAACCTTCTGGGTCATACTGTTTCCCGAGAACGAGGGCCAGATGGCGGCATTCGGATTCGTTCAGCATAACTTCTTCATACTTTTCAATGCGGCTATCGGCCTGGTCTTCTGGCGCAAGGCGCAACGAGATCTGTTCGGCAAATAATGGCTAACCTGCTAACTGCTATCCGCCTGCTACTGGTAGCCCCAGTAGCCATGGCGATAGCGGACGCAGAGCTCTTCGCAAACTGGATCTTGTTCGCACTTATTCTGAGCGCCATCATCAGCGACTATTACGATGGTAAAGTAGCACGGGCGCTTAACACAGCCTCCGCCAGAGGTATGCTATTCGATCACGGCACCGACTTTGCATTTGTGACGACCGCCCTTTTCGCTTTAGCCTCGATCGGACTAGCTAGCATTGTACTGCCCATACTGATTATCGTGGCATTTACCCAATACGTGCTCGATTCCTACCTTCTGTTCAAACAGAAGCAGCTTCGAATGAGCTTTCTCGGTCGCTGGAATGGCATCCTCTATTTCGCCCCCATAGTCATCGTTAGCGCATCCAGACTTTCACTCTTCGCTTTTGCTGAAGAACTCCTAAATACGATTATCATTTACCTCAGCTATGCTCTTATCCTCTCTACACTGGCGTCGATTATTGATCGCGCCATCGCTCCGCTGCGCCAGAACAAGAATTAAAAATGAATATGAGTAAGCATTACATTGAGCAAATGCTGTGGAAAACCCTGCTCGCTTGCGCAATCCTGCTCTCGGGCATATCTCATAGCGCCGAAAGCGAAATAACTCTCCCCCTGTTTCGCGCCATCAATGAAAGACTCGAATATATGGAGGATGTGGCCCTATTTAAGGCACAGAATGAAATCCCGATCGAAGATATTGAGCGCGAGCAGATAGTGCTGGAAGACGCCAAAGAGCTGGCAACATCATTGGGTCTTAATGCACAATCGATGGAAGAGTTCTTCATTGCTCAGATCGACGCAGCGAAGACAATTCAGTATCGTTATTCGGCAGAGCTTGTAACTCCAGGCGCGCCAAGCAAGGCAATAGATTTGAATGAAGAGATACGGCCGGCGCTGGATCGATTGAGCATAGAGATTGTCGGGCTCTTCGCCGAATTTCTGCGAGCAGGAAATACCATGATCGAGGACTATCGTGGCTCTTTCGCAGTTGCACTACGTAGCAATTATCTCAGCGCACAAGACAAGAACGCGTTATTCAGTGCAATGCGTCAGGTGCGGCTCGAACAAAAGCCATAAACAACTCATATTGAACAATTATGGCAGGCAGGGCACACTTAGCCCTCTTTCTGGCAGCATTGCGTTGCAGCAGGGCTCAGAAAGACAACACAAGAATAAGAAGGGATTGTTCTTCAAGGGTAAAGCCGATGCCATTCGATATAACTATTACACTCAGCGATGAAGATCTGCAGAAATTTCAAGACAGCATCGACAAGGGTAAACTCGCCGTCAAGGAAGAGGAGAGCGCTAAGTCTATCGAATCTAAAGCCGCAGAGTTGATAGAACGCGCAAGCGCCACCGACCTGCCGCAATTCATCAGCGACCGGCTACTCAAGTTGCGAATATTGCTGAACATGATTAGAGACGATGAGTGGAAACTCACCGATGAGGAAATACTCAGCATTCGTGGAGCGCTCTATTACTTTGTAGATCCGAACGATCTGATTCCAGACCACATCCCTGGCATCGGTTTTCTGGACGACGCCATGTATGCCGAGATTGTCGTTCAGGAACTCAAGATCGAGATCAAGATGTATCAGGAATTCTGTCAATTTCGAATCGCCGAGGAAAACCATCGCAAGGCTCATGGCATAGATCCTCACGTCGGGCGTGAAGACTGGATCGCCGAGAAACGCGCAATGCTGCACGATCGCATGCGCGAGCGCCGCCTACTCCGAACCGGCGGTCGTGGATTGCGGATGCGCATATTCTAATTACACAGGGAGTTATTTTTGAACAAGACTAAGGTGTTTTTTACTCTTGGCTGTGCCGCTCTGCTCGGCTCTTTACACATGTCTGTCTCAGCACAGCAATCTGTTGTGCCTATCGACGATGCCGTTCGCGCCTCGTTCGAATCTATCGTGTCAGATCCCCGTGTTGTCGAGGCACTCGCCGTCATCGAAGCGAGGGAACCGGAGATGATTCAGGAACAGTTTCGCCTAACCGAGATACCGGCGCCTCCCTTTAAGGAGGAGGTGCGCGCAGCTTACTACCTCTCTCTAATGCAGGACCGAGGATTGGAGGATGCCTATATCGATAGCGAAGGAAACGCTATCGGAATACGTCGCGGCAATGGCGATGGACCAACGTTTCTGATCGCAGCGCACCTTGACACTGTCTTTCCCGAAGGAGTTGATACCAGTGTCGAACTCCGCGGAGGGCGATACTATGCGCCGGGTATAGGCGACGACACGCGCGGCCTGGCCGCCATGCTGTCTATTATTGAGGCCATCGAAAACTCTGGCATTCAGACCCACGGCGATATCATGTTCGCCGCCAATGTCGGTGAGGAGGGCCGGGGAGATCTGCGCGGTATAAAAGCCATCTTCCGAGATCATCCGCATATCGACGGCTTTGTCTCGATAGACGGTGTGCGGCTTAGACGCATCACTACCGGCGGAACAGGCAGCCGCCGCTTCGAATTTCGATTCACTGGGCCCGGCGGTCATTCCTTCGGAGCATTCGGTCTGGCGAGCGCCATTCACGCGATGGGCAGAACTATTAACAAGATCGCAGACTTCGAAACGCCAAGCTTCCCAAAGACAACCTATACCGTGGGCACTGTTGCGGGAGGCACATCGGTAAATTCGATAGCCGCCGATGCCGTCTTCGCGCTGGACATGCGATCGAATGATAGAGAAGAACTCGCTCTGCTTGAGGAACGTGCCAAGGCAGCTGCCGTGGAAGCGGTAGCCGAGGAAAACGCAAGATGGAACAACGGAGAGATCCGCGTAGAATTCGTACTGATAGGAGATCGCCCGGTGGGACGCACTCCAACTGAAAGCGCACTGGTTCAAGCTGCCGCCCTCGCTTTCGACACAGTGGGCATTGAACTACAAGAGTTGGGGATCTCCAGCACAGACTCCAACGTACCTATGTCACTGGGCATTCCTGCTATTACCATTGCCGGTGGCGGCAATGGTGGCGGAGCCCACTCCCCCGACGAATGGTTCATTCCAACGGACTCACATCAAGGTCCACAGACATCACTGCTGATAACCTTAGCCTTGGTCGGTATTCAGGGGATAGATTCTGGTCTCTTGCAGCAACTCGGTCGCTAGCTCAGCCGCTGTTTTCTGTGCTGTCCGCAGGCGGGCCTTTGACTGCAGTCCCAGCTGCCCTCTCCGTCAGTGCCGATTTCCCGAAGCTGAGTGGATACTGCTGATAGAACCGATAGAAATCTTTCAGCCTAAAATCATTCAAGACCTTTTGACTGTAGCCTCTGCGTCTGTTTCTAAATTCATCGTAGTCTCGGTAACGCAGGGCATGCAGGCAATGCTTGCAGACGACAAGCCCCTGTTCGGATAGCGACACTTCACCACTGCCTCGAATCTTCAACACGTTGTAGTCATCGGCGATCTTCGTTGTGACAAGAAAGTCCTGCGCAGGCTGCTCTCTTGACAGCGTTTCAAGCTGCGCACACCAGGCGAGATGAAAGGTTGGGTATTCTCTACGATTTCTATACCAGGACTCATCAGGTATGTAAGCAAGCACCCTGCTATTCTTAATGGCTAGAGTCTTATCTGGCAACACCCTGAACTCATTCGACTTAAGCAGTATGCCAGTATTCTCCAGCTCGGAGCGTTCGCTGCCGGTTAGATGAATCGCTGCATCGAAAAGCTCGAAGAAACCCAAATCATTAGTGCCGATTTTCTCGCGCAGTTCATTGAAGGGCTCAAATTCTATGAAATTGGGTAACTGCACAGGCTTAGCGAATCTCTTCCAGAATAGTCGACAGACGCGTCTCGGCATCGGTCACAACCACGAACTCAACTCGACGCGAGCGTTCTTCATCCTCGAGCCCATCGTCTCGCAGAATGAGCTGAGAGGAAGACAGCCCATTCGCTGTCATACGCTCTCTAAGCCAGGTCTTCTCGTGCGCCACATCTTCCAGATCGAAGAGAAAGCCCAGTGTCGTGCGCGTACGTTCTTGCGAGAGCGCCATGTTTCTCATATAGGCATCGTCGCTGTCGGCGGCGAATGACCAAGAACTGGAGGTATGCCCTTCGATGCGAAGCTCGAGTATATCGTCGCGATATTCTTTAGACGTGAGTATTGCCACATAGCGTGGGAAAAAGTCGCTAAGGATGTTTGAGAATTCCAGCTTCAGGTCAGACTGCCCTTCTTCAAAAAGTAAGTTGGTATTCGTAAAGCGAAACTTTAGGTCTTCCCCGAGCTCCGCTCCCCAAAGCGGCAGGTCGTCGACGAACTCGGCGAGCAGATCGGTGTACAGCTCTTCTCGAAGATCTTCATAGAGAACGACAACCCGTTCGATCTCATCGTTCTTGCGCTCGACTATAACCAGATACATCACAGCAATCAGCAGGAAGAGCATCATCAGGCCACTCATCAAATCGCTAACCGCTATCCAATGCTCTTCCGATTCTTGCTCTATTTCTTGTTCGAGTTTTGCTTCCAGCATATTTTTCTACTTGGAGGTTTGTGCACGCTTGCCCGACTGCTGCTCGGCCATAAGCAGCAATTCACGCAGCCTGTCAGTAAGAGGCACATAGTCGTTAACGAACTTCTCCGACAGCGCTGTCAGCTGATAGCCAAATGTCTGCAGGGCGGCCGTAAGTTCCTTTTCCATGGACTGATCCAGCAATTGCATCTGTTTCTCGGTCTTATCGGTCATAGCCTCGACATGCTCGGCCAAGCCGGAATGCGCCTGATTCACCGAGTTGGCCAGACTCTGCGTAACCTGCTCCACCGTCTCCGATATATCTCGCGCCGCCGTCGCAAGCACTTGCGTGAGGCTTTCATTGTTCTGCTCAATACTAGCGCTCAGCTTTAGAGTCAGTTCACTTACATAGTCGCCAAGCGCGGGCAATCCCTCCGATGCCTGACCGACCAGTCCGGACAAGCCCGACAGATAACCTTCCAGATTCGAAGTCTGCTGCTCCAGACCACCAAGCAGATTACCCAGGGACTCGGCCACTTTGTTGAAGTTCTGCGAATGGACGATCATCTGCTCATAGGATTGGCTGGCATGACTTATTACTTCGATACTTGCCTTCTGGGCACGCAACATATCGTCCAACTGATTCGTATAGTTCTGCTGCCAGCTCAAAAGGTGACCGAGAGATTCGTTAAACTTCTGAAAGTTTTCCCCGTATTGAACCTCGATACGGCTATTGAACTCAGTCATCACTGTAGCGAGCGCACTGGTCAGTGCGTCGGTATTTGCAGCAACCATTTTTTGTTGATAATCGCGATTCGAATTCAGAAGGGCAAGACTGTCGGCCTTGCTCTCCCCCCTCAGTTGCTCAAGGTTAACGTTGAGTGCTTCGATAGAACGATTAAGATCGGCGACAGTTGCTGGCTTCTCTTCGCCGTCGATACTGCGCCTTATCGAGATCAGAGTATTTCGCAGCCTGATACTTAAAGCGCCAAGTATCCCAACAATCGAAGACCAAACGGCAACGCCGAGACCATCGATCATAAGTGGAACACTCGCCTCGATATCTGCGCTGTCGAACCGCATCAAACCGAAAGCGATGCCAAGGAATGTGCCGAATATGCCGAAACTTGTAAGTATGGCCGGCGCATTGCGAACCGTCTGCGCCGAATAGCTGGGGCCATGAAAATAAGCAATAAGCAGGACCATGAAGCCAATCAGGCTCCAAGTCACAGTACTTAGATCGAAGAACTCGTTCATGTTAATTCCATCTTACGACTCTAATTTCCAGATCCCTACAGGATTTTAATTGAAGTCAAAAACCCGCTGCGAGGCGGGTCTCAATGCGAAGAAAAAACTGCAACTTAGGCTTACTGCTCCTGAGGTTCCTTGACTAGGTGGCCGTAGATGAGTTCCTCGGTAAATTCCACGCATTTGAATTCCAACAACTGCATGTTCTCATCCAGCCGCCGGTAAAGCGGAAATTTCAGTGTCCAGGGTGCTGTATAAACATTAGGATCTTCGAGCGTCGCTTCGTACATCAGCGCGTTCGGCCCCAGATGGGTATAGCGCTCGGTTACCCTCAACGCATCACTGTGGTGATTACCTGCATGATCTAGCCACGTGTCTGGCACCTGATCCGTGACATCTATAACCAGACTATCGCCTTCGAAACGACCGCGAGAATGCCCCATCCAGCTAAATATTGGCGCCTCGAAGTCAGGTCGGTCCATGTAGACGATGCGGCTTGCGCTCGCAAATTCGTAGGCCATCACTACATGCTCAGGAGACTGAATGATCTGGAAGGGAAAAGGTAGATAATTGGCTCGCGGAACACCCGGCATATAGCACTTAACAACGGGATCCAATGCCAGCCAATCCGCCTTATTCTGCTGCTGAATCGCTCGAGCCTGAGGCGTATAGGGAATCTCCCCGCCCTGTACTATGCCCAGTCCTGCGGGAATCGCGCCTATCGCGCCTAGCTCAACGAGGGGGCCGAAGTCTGCCGCATGGGGCTCAACATCCCAGTGCGCACTGCCAATTGCCTGCCAGACACCATTGAAGTCAGGGCGACCGTCAGCTGTTCTCGGCACGAAATCAGACTCGGCCCCTGCAACGCCGCCACTAAATAATATAAATAGCGATACCGCCAATAACGCGGAAACCGAGGTTAATCGCCCCGTTCCTTTCTGATGCATAACCATATCAACCTCCATTATTCTTGTTTTAAGTACCATATCACTTTCAAGGCGGCAGCCAAATTCAAAATGACTCCCGCAGAGAAGTTAGCTGTTGACAGCGGCGCCGCGCCCAGCTAAATATCAGGCTACAAGCCCTGCCTGGCGCAAATCAAGTATTTCAGCCAACGGCGGCTATCGTGGCATTGCAGACAATGCACAAAGCGGACTCTAGACCGGCCATGAGAGTCTGCCTGGCTGATAGAAAAATTCTATCGACCCACTTCTCTACGAAAGCCAGGCTCGCCGCTTAAATATCCACAGTTGATTGCGAGTAACGAAAACTGCAAACACTAGCAAGACTGGAAGAAACCGCCCTCAGCATTTGGATGCGTGAGTCCGGGCCTGCGTTCTTTAGTTCGCTGACTCTGCATTCACTGTCGATGGGCTTTGTCGTGGGAATCAACATAGCGATCGCGCTCAGACTAGTCGGCTTTGCTCCTCGACTCGATATCCACGCATTGACTCGTTTCTACACCCTGCATTGGTATTGCGCCGCGCTGATATTCGTCTCCGGCACTGCCCTGCTGTTAGCTTATCCAGCGAAGGCACTTAGCAATCCGGTGTTCTATCTGAAGATCTGTGCACTAACCATAGGCCTGCTGATAAGCAGGCGCTTCCAAAGAACTTTCTCCAAACCGTCCGAGCAGGCAATTGACGCCCAATCTGTTCGACTCGCATATCTGTCTTTGCTCCTCTGGATAGTCGCGCTTAGCGCTGGCCGATTTCTCGCTTATACCCACTCTACACTGCTTGCCTCTCGTTTCTATTGAGCCACCATGATTGAATTCTTACTCAGTTTTTCGCAAGCAACAGGCATCTACTCCTTCATGAATACACCATGGGGTTGGCCCATAATCGAATCTCTTCACTTCTTCGGACTGTGCCTACTGATTGGTACAGTCGGCCTGTTTGACCTGAGGATGATGGGATTTAGCAAAGAAGTATCACTGAGGGAGCTACACAAGCTAGTACCCTTCGGCATTTGTGGCTATTTGCTAAATGTTGTGACTGGCACCATGTTTCTCAGCAGCGCCCCCGATCAATATCTCTATAATCCAGCCGTGCAGTCAAAACTCTTCTTTATGCTAATAGCGGGCATCAACATGATGTTCTTCTACGCAACCACCGCCAGATATGTCAACTCTGCAGACGCCGCCGCACCTATAGTCAGTCGTGCAAAGATCATGGCGATTATTTCTCTCGGATGTTGGTGCGCAGTCATTATATGTGGCCGGCTTATTACCTACTACAGACCTCCCTATCATTGGTGTCTGTGGTGCTAAGTCTGACGCCGAAAAAACATGTCTTGATTGAATTTGCACTCGATCTGAATTAGGCTTCCTGCGCTCAATAGATCGACGATTGCTCGGCAATAGTTAAACCAGCAGCAACGCTCTCTCACTAGCTAAACATTCACTTCAAAATGGCTTGAAATGCAACTTCGCTCCAAACACTCAATCGGGATTTTCCATATTCGCATTAACTGGCTATTCGCCGTCTGTGTTTTTATGACCGTGGCCGCCTTCGCCAGGCTGGGGCTCTGGCAACTCGAGCGAGCCGCCGAAAAGGTTGATGCGCAAGAAGCCTTGCTGCTTGAATCCAGTTTGAATGCTCAATCGATAGAAGATATACCCAGTGGACATTTACACAGCGCAAATCCGGACATAGCGAATCTACACGTCGCGCTGCGCGGAGAATTCGTCAATGAACGAACCATCCTGTTAGTGGCTGAATTCTTTCAAGGGATGATCGGCTATGGCGTCGTAACGCCCTTCCGGCTCGAGAGCAATAATCAGTTGGTACTGGTGAACAGAGGCTGGACTACTGGCATCCTGCCACCCGATACACCACCAGTGCTACGACCGGTTTCGGGGCCTGTTGAAATAACTGCACAGATATTCGTGCCTGCTGCAAACGCCCGAGTTTTCGAGAGCCAGATCGACCCTTCGGTGTGGCCGCTGCGGATACGAACTGTAGAATTCGATGTATTAACCGAAATCCTCGGTGAGCCGTTGTTTCCCTTCGAGGTGCGCCTCACAGAAGATCAGCCTGGCGTGCTCGTACGCCACTGGCCCGCCGTAAATGCGGATGTGAACCAGAATTTATCCTATGCACTTCAATGGTTTAGCTTCGCTTTATTAGTCTTATTCGCAAGTTTGCTCGCCAGCAGCAACCTCTGGGCTCTACTCAAAGGGCAGCAGGGCCTGAGCCCCAGCAAGGCCGGCACAGCAGGGAAAGCGGACTAATTTCGAAGCTTTTCGACAGATTGAGCGATAAACAGCGCATTCGAAGATTACAGTTACTGATTAATGGACGCATATCGCACCTCCAGACATTCAACTATTCGTCGAATAGTGCTATTGTTCCGGGTTATTACGGATCAACATGTATTCTTATTCAGCCCCAAAGAATTACGATTAAACAAGCTATGAGGAGTAGCAACATATGCGAATTATTTCCGCTAAATCACTGTTAGGCGGTATGGCCATAGCAGCAGCAATGTCCATGCCTGGAATTACGCTGGCACAATCCAGCGAAGTCACATTCCACAAGGACATTGAACCAATTTTGCAGCGCAGCTGTCAGAATTGCCATCGAGCAGGTGGCGCTGGTCCCATGCCCCTGGTGACCTATGACCAAGTTGCTCCATTCGCAGGTTTGATCGAGTACAAGACGGCTCTACGTGACCGCGCAGGCGCTATGCCTCCCTGGTACATGGAGAAAAACATTGGTATCCAAGAGTATAAAGATGACCCTTCTCTGAGCGACGAGGAATTAGCTCTCATCTCCACTTGGGCACGCAGCGGCACACCTAAAGGCGACATGGCCGACGCCCCTACTCCATTGGTATTCGACGACAGCCTGAAGTGGAAGGCTGGCGAGCCGGATTTGGTCGTTGTAATGAATGATGTTACGAAGCTGGCAGGCACGCCTGACTGGTGGGGTGAGATTGATTACATACCTACGGGTCTGGAAGAAGATCGCTATGTGAAGTCAGTCGAAGTAGTCGAAGTTAACGATGTCGACAATCAAGCAGGCACAGGTCGTGACACGGTAGGTGGCGCGTATATCTTCCATCATATGATCTGGGGCACAGCTATCCTTGACGAAAATGGTGAGCGCGGTCCTGGCATCTCTATTCCGTGGCCTGTTCACGAAGTAGGCAGAAATGCAGACATCTTCGACGAAGATGCTGGTCGCTTGTTAAAGGCAGGCTCTTCGATAGTATCCGACTCGGTGCATCTGCACTCCAATGGTCGCGATACGACTGGCCACCTCGAAGTGGGTTTCCGTTTCCACGACAAGGACTACAAGCCTAAGTATCAGAATGCCTTCATCGGCCTCGGTAACGGCGTAGATATTAGTATTACTGGAAACGAGAAGGACCAGGAACTTCACGCTTATACCGTGCTAAATCAGCACACCAAAGTCGTGACATTTGAGCCCCATCTGCACGCACCAGGCGAGCGTATGTGTCTTGAAGCAATCTGGGGCTACACAGTGGAAACCCTATCCTGCGTTGGCTACGATCACAACTGGGTGCGCGGCTATCCTTACGCAGAGAATGCAGCTCCCTTGTTGCCAAAGGGTACTATCCTGCACATCGTTGGCTACATGAACAACACGGAGACAAACCCTAATGTTCCTGATCCACGCAACTGGCAGGGTTCTGGTAACCGCTCAGTAACGAATATGTTCATCGATCTGGGCATTCGGGTGACTCTAACCGATGATCAGTTTTTCGAGGCAATGGAAGATCGACGTCAGGCACTGGACTTAGGTCCAAATGACCACGTCATTGGATGCCCGCTTTGTTTGGCACCGCTGGTCGCACCAATCGCTGAGTCTGATAGCGAAGAAGCAAACGACGTAGCCGGTAACTAATCGAGGTTGTAGTAGCAAGATGATCAAGCTAACCAGTGAGGCAATCAGCAGAGCTAACTCTCTGCTGATTGTTGTATTTTTACTAGTCGTTTCAAGCGCGGCCTCCGCCGACACCTATCAGTATGGTCAACACGTTGAACCTGCCTACGAAGGCTGGCGTCCGAATGCGGATGGCACTTTCAGCTTCATGTTTGGCTACATGAATGAGAATTGGACGGAGCAACCTGATGTTGAGGTAGGAGATAATAATTTTTTCTCTCCGGGGGATGCCGACCGAGGCCAACCTACTCACTTCCTGCCACGCAGAAATCGCTTCACATTCGAAGTCGTCGTTCCCTCCGATTGGGGTGAACGTGAACTCGTATGGACACTGAATGTAAACGGAGTAGAACGAAAGGCCTACGCAACGCTGAAGGCAGACTATCTCGTTGACAATATGGTTATCGCATCTGAAACGGGCTCACTCGGTGCTGGCACCAGTAGTCCTGAATCTCGTGCGAACATCCCTCCTGTCGTGACCATTCAAGGCGATGATATTCGCACAGTTAAGGTAGGCGAAGAGCTGAACTTTGTTACCCAGGTTATGGACGACGGTCTGCCTAAGGCACGACGCGAAAGCACGATCGACGAGGATGATCTCAGGAACCGCATGATGCGCCCTCCTTCGCGCATCACTGTTGGCAAAGTAAATGGTCTGTTCCTCTCCTGGAACAAGTACCGTGGGCCTGGCAATGTGACATTCGATCCACCCATGCCTAAGCCTTGGGAAGACACAAGAACTTCGGCAAACTCCCCTTGGGGAGCGCTATGGCTTCCACCCGAGCCACCAGAGGACGGGCTATATGAAGTCACCGCGACTTTTGACGAGCCTGGAACATACATACTGTGGGGTCGCGCGGATGATGGCGGGCTGTACCACGATGGCTACATCACAGTGAATGTTAGTGAGTAGCTGACGCATGGCAAAAAGGGGCGATTTTCGCCCCTTTTTATTGTCCAAAATTCGACAATATTCAATACATTCTAAATTTGATTTATTGTCGACTGAGCATGCCGGAATCACTCCAATCGCCTATCGGGTCTTTGAGCTAATATTAGAGCAATTAAAAAAATAAAAGTAATTCTAAAGGGAGAATAAGATGAATAGACATTCGAGCAAGAGATCAATCTGGCTGTCGGGGATATTGCTAGTCTCTATATTGAGTGCTACCTCCGTATCAGCCCAACTCAGCTATCGCTCTGGAGCAGAAATTGAGCCCGGCTATGAAGGCTGGCACGCCAATGACGACGGAACCTTCACCCTCGTCTTCGGTTACATGAACGAGAATTGGGAAGAACAGCCGGATATCGATGTAGGCGAGAACAATTTCTTCTCTCCCGGCGACGCCGATCGCGGCCAGCCTACCCACTTCCTGCCGAGACGAAATCGGTTTACGTTTGAGGTTGTCGTGCCATCAGATTGGGGCGACAGAGAGCTGACATGGACAATCACCCACAACGGTGAAACTAACCGTGCTTACGGCACCCTAACGACGGACTATCTCATAGATAATATGGTCATCGCCTCGGAGACTGGCTCATTGGGAGCAGGAACGAGCAGCCCCGAGTCTCGCGCGAACGTTCCGCCTGTCGTAACCGTACAAGGCGACACGGTAAACGGCAGCATTGTAAGAAACGCTAAAGTAGGAGAAGAAATCGTTATACGGACACATGTAGCTGACGACGGACTACCCAAACCACGCCGCACCACCGCTGCGAGTACAGAAACCTCGGTTAGCGATCGCATGATGCGCCCACCCCGCAGAACTACAGTCGGTAAGACCAACGGACTATTCCTATCCTGGAATAAATACCGTGGACCCGGCGAGGTAAGTTTCGAGCCGGCTCAGGTCAAGCCGTGGGAAGATACACGAACATCTGCAAATTCACCCTGGGGAGCTCTGTGGACCCCACCTCCTATCCCCGAAGACGGTATCTACGAGGTGAGAGCGACATTTTCTGAGCCCGGTGAATACGTTCTCTGGGCACGGGGTGACGATGGCGGTCTATTCCATGACCAACGCATCACGGTGAACGTGGGTCGCTAGTTGGAATTAGCGGGGTGAGTCTGGAGAATCCTGAGACTGTTGGACTCGCCCCTGGTCATCGAGCTTGATCGTGAAAGGCGGGTCGTATGTACGCTGATCTTGGTTGATTATGATGTTGGTTCGCGGCGGCGTCACGAAGCGGGTATTTGGGTCGCCGCTGATTCTAGAATCAATTAATAGTTGTTCAGCCGCCTTTGTCACTGAGGGGACCTCGGCATCTGGCCCGAATGAAAAGCTAAAACTGCCCCTAACAAGGCGGTTATTCGCTGCAAGAATTGCCCAGTCAGCAGTGTAATACGTAGCGGCATTGAGAGGCGGTATTTCCCAGCGAAAGCTTTCTTGCAATTTCGGGTCATAGCGAAAACTAATGTCTACCCAGTCGCGAAGCTCATTACGAAGCGTCAACTTAACCAAACGTACACCATAGGGGAACGCCAAGAGAAGCGGGGCGTCACTGAGTACGCTATCGTCGGCCGGTGAAGTTTCTGTTTCGAGGCTTATTCCTGTAACATCTTCATCTTGATGGTACAGATCTCCCTGGGGCGTCTGACCGATAGTCGGCTGCCATAGTCCAAAACCGAGGAGCGCAATTGCTATTTTGTTGAATGCGTAGGATTTCAATTCTTTTCCGTTTTCGTCCCGCCACTAACTGTAAAATACAACACTACGGCAGTATCTAACCAAGCCTCAAGAATATCATCGCCGACCAAATTTAGGAAACACGACGGTAAAAATATGCGCTAAATCAGGCGCTAACTCAGCTGAGAATAGACTAACAATGCAGGATACGAATTTACAGGACATCCTAGACGAGCTGGAAAGCAGTGATTCGAACAATACAAGATTCGGTGAAAATTGGTCCCAGGGTAGATCTGCTTTTGGTGGCCTATCAGCAGCCTTCGCCGTGACCGCGATGCGCAAACAGTTGCAGCAGCCGCAGAAAATTCGCTCTCTTATGGTCTCCTTCATAGCGCCTATCGCCCCCGGTGAGGTCACGGTTAACGCCCAGACACTGCGCCAGGGAAAGAATGTGACACAGTGCAGTGCCAGCGTAAGCTCGCAAGGTCAGTTAGGGCTGCAAGCCATGGCCGCGTTTGGAAATTCTCGCACTACATACAACCCTCCCCCACAGCCATTGAAGACGCTGCCTGAGCGAAGCGAGGGTCTAGCTTTTAGCGAGCGCGCGAATCGTCTTCCGCATTTTCTGCAATATTTCGATGGCTACTGGATGGAGGGCGGCATGCCGTTCTCAGGTGAATACAAGCCCTTCCTGAGAATGTGGGTGCGACATAAACAGGATGTGTCGCGCTTCCCTATCGAGCAACTGGTAGCGATAGCAGACATCCCACCACCGGTTTTACTGTCATATTTCGATAAACCACCGGTACCCGCGAGTTCCTTGACCTGGTCTCTGGAATTCATTGAGGAACCGGAATCTGCAACAGGCGAGTGGTTCTATTTGGAATTTGAAGTGGATGCTGCCGCAGATGGCTACACGCAGCAGTCCGGCAGGATCTATGATGAATCAGGCCGTTTGATGGCACTCACCAGGCAGTGCATGGTCTATTTTGGCTGAAGGTCGGGTAAATAATGGCTTATTCTAAATGATCTAATAGAGAGCAAGGGATGTTTTTGCTAAAATTCAAGTCTTGGATAATTCCATGCGAGGCAAGACACTTGTTGAACATTGATACGCTTCATCGAAGAACAGGCTTACTGGCAGTCGTCATATTGCTCGGCTTGCTCTCGCCTAATCTATCGATTGCGCAGCATAGTCACGGCATTCTGACGCCCGGTGTGACCTTTCCTCAGGATGACGCCGTCTTAACTGAGCCACCGCAGATGATTACTATGAGCTTTAGGGTAGATGTACGGCTACTAAAACTCGCTCTCTACACAGCAGAAGACGAATGGATTAGCATCAATTTCCAATATGACCCCTCGCGCATGAATCACAATTTCGTCCTGCCTATCCCTGGGGAACTACCCAAGTCAGATTACTATACCGCGCGCTGGTCTGTTACAGATGATCGAAGAGGCTTGGTAAACGGAGAATTCAAATTCTCTTTTGGCCCCGGTGCAATCCCCCCATCCGAAACGATCGCGTCTATAGTAAGTGATGCGGTTGAGGTTCTTCCCTCTACCGGTTCTTACCGCTATCAAAGACCCAACTGATCTTCGTTCGGTTTTTATTCTCCCTGCATGCGTTCGCTGAACGCTAGCGAAACATAAAACCCTGATCGGCAAGAAACTGTTTCATATGCGGTCGGGCCTTCTCCGACAGGAGAGTGGACACCTGCTCCGTCCAACTTATGCCATGCCCGCCTCCGGTTCGCGTGCGGTAGTATTCGCGAATATTCTCGTCGTAGTCTGATATTGCTTCCCTGTCGCCTTCTTCATTGTAGACTTCTTCTTTCAGTATCACCGAAAGAGGTAGCCTAGGCTTGACCTCAGGATCTTGATCAGGATAACCGAGACATAGGCCGAATACTGGATAGACTCCCCTGGGCAGTTTTAGCAATTCGGCTACTTGCGCAGGATCGTTCCTTATTCCCCCGATATAGCAAATGCCGAGGCCTACAGACTCAGCGGCCGCCACCATGCTTTGAGCCATTAGAGCAACATCGACCGTAGCGATAATAAAATGCTCCGTGTAGTCACCCTCGAAAGATTTCTCATACTCGGCGCAATAGTTTCCCGGTCGCTTCAGGTCGGCACAAAAGATCATAAACTCCGCCGCAGACTCCACATAACTCTGACCGCCGGCGAGCGTCGCGATCGCACTGCGGGTGGCAGCGTTTTTTATTCGCACCACTGTTGCGCCCTGCAAAAAACTGGACGTTGCAGCTGCCTGACCGGCGACGAGAAGATCGGAAAAC
This sequence comes from uncultured Gammaproteobacteria bacterium, assembly GCA_963976555.1. GTDB lineage: Bacteria > Pseudomonadota > Gammaproteobacteria > Pseudomonadales > Pseudohongiellaceae > UBA9145. The sequence continues at coordinate 21,060 of CAXBLN010000001.1, read as the reverse complement.
AATTCCGGCTCTATCGCTTGAGATGTAAATTTTCGAATACTGCGGTGGGACTTCAGCAAGTCTATCACTGAGCTCATGAGTTTTACCTATAAGTTTATCGAGTTTGTTGCGGCAAGGCCGTTGCTATTAATCTGTGGTATCGATCAGATTATCGAGGAACGCAGGCACAATGTCATTGGCCAAGTTAGATTCAGCATTAAATAATAACACCATGCCTATGTTCGCCTCGGGTAGAAATGCCATCTCCGATCGATATCCCCGCACTCCACCGCCATGATGAATTACACGCTGTCCCTTGTAATCGAACACCCTCCATCCTGTCGCGTAGTAGGCTTTCTCCAGACCCGACCAACGATTGAAATAGTTTCCACGAGGTGTCGCTATAATCGGTTCATGTAATTGCGACAGAAAATCGGGAGACAACACTTCTGGAAACGCACCAAGATTCGCGCGAACCCACATACTCATATCGAAAATACTCGCGTTGATTCCCGATGCCGGTGCCACGGTGTAGTAGGCGGGGTTGGTAGAGGTTGTTCGCCATGAGCCTCGCGCACTTCGATGTGGCTCAGTGGCTTCATCGCTTTCCAGGAAGGCTTCCATGCCTACCGAAGCCGTCACCATCCCCAATGGTCTGAAAATCTGCTCAGCAATGTACTTCTCGTAGCTCTCCCCTGTACTCTCTTCGACAACATCAGCTATGAGTGAGAAGACTACATTCTGATAGCCATAACATTCACCCGGTGAACAAACTGTCGGGATCTTTGCAAAGCTGGTTTTAATCTTATCGTAGGACACTCCATCATCGAGCATGTTCGAATAAGAATGGGGCATCAATCCCGTCGAATGGCTCACTACATGCCGGAGCGTTATGTTGCTCGATGAATTGCGAGAGCCCAGACGCATTGAAGGAAATAGTTCGGTTAATTTCGTGTCCCAGGTTTGAAAGTTCTGATCAACTAATAAAGCTGCCGAAGTTCCTGCAAAGGTTTTTGACATAGAGGCAATTCTGAAAATCGAGTCTGTGTTCACTCCCTCCCGTGTATCGATGCTCTTCACACCCCAAGTCTGCATGTGCATAATTCCTTCGCGGGAAACTACAGCGAGTGCGACGCCCGGGATACGCTTCTCTCGGGTTGCCGCCTCCATCCAGCCTACAAACTCCGACAGATCATAATTGTAGTTCGTCGGCAGCGCTTGATTGTCGGCAAGCGTCGACCCAGCGACGAGCAGGAAGCTCAGGTAAAGAACCGGAATTGTCAGTCTTCGAGGATTAATAGTTATGTCCATGTCGGTCAGGGGAATCGTCAGTATGTAACTTATCTATTTCTCTGTTTTTTCTCAGTCTAAGTATTTCGATGAACGTGGCGATCCTATAGCTGCCTATCTTAACCGTGTTGCCACCGGCATGAAACCAAGAGTTTAGTCCTCTTGCCGGTTGCGGATACTGTAGTTACTGCAGATAAAAAAAACCGACTTAACTCTCATTAAGTCGGCCAAGCGGGGGCACTTATTAATTTAAATGGGTTCTATCGAGTCCTCTAGTTAAAACCTGATGCTGAGCTCAGGGAAGGAATAGTAATAGCTTGCGTCCTTCTCGAATCACCGTCAGAGCCAAGACTCTGTCACTCGAATCGCCTGCATCTCTAGATGTCATTGCATTGAAGGCCTGTAGGTTAGGCGTAGGCTGTCGATTCACTTCCACGATGACATCTGAGTTTCGTAAACCTGCAGTCCAAGCTTCTCCGTTTTCACTTAAAGAAATGATCTCAACACCTTGTTTACTATAAGGATTGTCTTTGCTAACTGTCGCAATGCTAGCCCCGCGAAACACGCTTCTCGCGGCAGCAGGTTCTCCCGCTACGGCCAGGCCTGTAGCTCCGCCGATCCTGGCAGAGAGAGTCTCTCGCTCGCCATTCCGGTAGAGCACCAGTTCCACCTCCTGGTCCTGCAACATTAGGCCCACCGTATTGCGGAGATCACGACTGCCGCGCACGGGTTTGCCATCAATCTCCACGATTACGTCCGATAATTGAACACCGGCTTTCTGGGCCGCACTGTCGGGCAGCACACTGGTAACGACAGCCCCGTACTCGACATCCATATTCAATGCGGCAACGATATCTGGCGTTGCGTCTGCAATAGATACACCGAGTAAGCCACGCCGCACTTGACCATCTCGTTTCAGGTGCTCCAACACAGTTGCCACCATATCTGTCGGCACAGCAAAGCCGATACCGTTACTACCTCCACCACCACTGATGATCGCGGTGTTGATGCCAATAAGATTACCCTCCATGTCGACTAAGGCGCCGCCGGAATTACCCTGATTGATAGCCGCATCGGTCTGGATGAAGTCCTCGTAGTTGTCATTATTGATACCCGCACGTCCCAGCGCACTGACGATACCGGAGGTAACCGTTTGGCCAATTCCGAATGGATTGCCTATCGCCACGACGTAGTCTCCCACCGCGACTGTGCCGATCTCTGCGAAGCCGATTCCCGTGAGACCTTCAGCCTCTACTTGCAGCAAAGCTATATCGGTACCTGGGTCGCTACCCAATAACTTGGCATCCAGGATTCTGTCATCACTCAGGTGCACGGAAATCATGGACGCATCACCGACTACATGGTGATTTGTAATTATCAAACCCTCTGCTGCATCTACGATAACTCCCGAGCCTGCACCACTTATGGAGGGCCTGGATCGCTGCCCATTCTCTGTTCCCGGCAACTGCTCGAAGAAGCGTCGAGCCTCCTCAGGTAGCTCTCGGCCGTTAGAGAAATAACGGCCATCGTCATGCAATGTTTTCGTGACACGAATACTGACGACCGCTGGAGTCACCTGCTCCAACATTGGCGCTAAAGAGGGTATCCCCTGCTTCAGGGCTGCCGTACTAATTGCCTGCGCCTGCGCCGCGAGCAGCACAAATGCAGAGAGGACTAGCATCTTGCTGAATTTTACTGATATTCCACAGTTCATCTTGAATTCTCCTAAATTGACCCTATGACTGAATCTGACCCGCGAAATTATTGAGTTCAGGCCTTGATGACTGAAATCTAGGCTGAGAAGCGACGAATAACCTGAAATTGCGGTGAATATAATGTCCAGAAAACATGCAGAGGGAGAAAATCGCGGTTTGAGCGGTCTTATTACTCTAGAATACAGTGTTAGAAGACAGGCCAGAGACTGGAATCAGAGAGAAACTGGGCACCCTCTAATCGTTTCGAATTGAAGACAATAGCGGAAAACTCATGTCTATTAAGAGCGCAGAATACATCGAACAGCCTACCGGGGCAGAAACTCACGGAAAGAGCCCTGCCATGTCCCGTCCATTTTCGCTAGGGGACTGGTATATTGTGCCAGAACTGAATCGACTCAAGTCGAAAAGCGACAAAGAGGAGCGACAACTCGAACCGCGGCTTATTAAGTTACTCTGCTACCTGGCTGCCAACGAGGATCGAGTCCTCACACGTGATGAGCTGGTGCAAGAATTGTGGCCACGAGTCATCGTCAACGAAAACTCACTCACGAGGGCGATCTCCGAGCTACGTAAACAGCTACAGGCTGGAGATTCTAGCGTTAGCAACTATATCGAGACCATTCCTAAACGAGGCTACCGGCTTATCCCTCGAGTAGAATTCGCGACAGAAAATACGGCCGTTTCTGTCGACCGCCATCGACCGCGCGAAACCTCATTATTCACGCTGCCTTCGTTTAGATTCGGCGCAGCACTATCTGCTGCCTGTCTGTGCCTTGTCGTTGCGAGCTGGATTTCAGTCAAAGGCATGCCTATGTTCGAGCGCGACAGCGAAGCCATCTTTCTGAGTGATGAGGTGCTCGACACAGAGCACGACTATCTTGGAGGCGAATTGCGGTTTAGCAGCATGGAGAGTGACCCTATTATCCAGGCCATCGCAACGCCCGTGGTGTCGCTTGATGATAAGCAATACGCGTTCATCCAATACGACACAAGCGGCTCAACTATCTTCCTGGGTGGCCTAGGCACGGCCATCGAGCCCGTTCCCGTTTACTACAGCAATCAGCATCTATTCAACCTTGCCTGGTCGCCGATTGGAAACAATCTACTATTTGCAGTGCAGCCGTTCATGGCTAGCAATGCAGCCTATTCCCCAATGAATGAGACTGCCGAACTGGTCATGCTAAATCTTAATACTCTGGAGACGAGCAGATTGATAGAAGACAGAAATCCAGCCGAAGCCAATTCCTCAAACGAGCTCAACCTTAGTTAGCCCCCGGCTATCTAATGTGCAGCGAGTAAGCGCTACATCTGGTGAGAAGCTGGGCCTACTATTGTGGAAAAATACGCCGTCACCACCAGAATCGCCATAGCCAAAGCAATTTCATAACGTAGTGAAGTCTGCAACCTGGCAGCACTGCCGCTACTGACCAATCTCGGCACGATAGCCAGCTTATTCATGGCAGCAACTCCAAGTATTGCCAACACCAATATAAGCTTTGCCGACAGGGCCTGACCGTAGGCCGAATTGAGCAACTCCAGCGGCGATCCCAGCAGTTCGAGTAGCATTAAACCACCCGCTACGAAGAGCACAAGAAGTATCACGATTGCGTTGTTGCCGAAACGCTTGAGAGAGTCTTGTAAGACCTCCAGATCCAGACTCCTGCTTAGCTGCAAAAACGGATAGCAACACCCAATCCAGAGCGAAAAAGCGATGAAGTGCAGGACTATGGATGCTCGCGCAACCGGGCTCAACACAGACACGTGTCCGACCACAGTTTGAGAATAGGCGAGGCCGAGCAGAGCAGTGACCTGTAAGGTAAACAGCAGTCGCGTCAGGGGATTCACGAGGCTGAGATCATAGTGCGGCAAGCGCTTTATTAGAAACAGACTGGAAACCCCAGCAAGCATGAACGCCAGCATGCGCAGCAATGCGACATCTCCTTGAGCGGTATCGAGTAGTATCGATATCATCCCCCAATCGAACATACCTACAATACCGCTGTCGCTTATCAGGCCGACCTGCACAAGAAATCCCAGGAGAGCCCCGTGAAACCCGATGACGGTACCGAAAAACATGTAGGAGAAGTTAGAACGTAGCGCCGCTTTATTTGCATTAGAGTAGCGCCAGGCACAGAGGCTACCTCCAGCGATGCTGAAGGCGCCTATGTAAAAAAGCAGTTTGGCTAGTAGACTTGCAAGCTCCCAGTTGTCAGGGAGTGTTAACATCGATATGCCTGTTTAAAGACTAGTGATCGTCGCCCGCGTGCCCGTGACCGCCGGCAGCAGCAGCGTGCACTTGTGCGTCTGTGGCACTCGGATCGACAGTAAAGCTGTAGCTATCTGCTACAGTGTGGCCATCGGCACCTATAACAGCCCAGTTCACCGTGAAGGCACCAGGATGCATACCCGGCGTCTCAATCATAAAGGCAGCTTTCGCCTCGCTATTAGTCTTGAAGTTTGTCGGCATCTCATGACCGACACCCATCAGCTCCAATTTCACGAGCTTCACAGGTCCATTGAAGGTTAGATTGATATGCCCCGGGGCTTCTCTCACTATCGCCCCATTACCTGGCGCTGCTTCGCTCAATGCAGTGTGCGCAAAAGCAGCAGTAGAAATTAGGAATGTAAACGCTGCAGCCGCAAGGCGTGATGCTACCTTAAGTGAATTATGTGAAAGTTTCATAGGAACCTCTGTTAAAGAAAAATGAAGCAGATCAGATGATTATCGCAGGTCTCAACAGAATAGGCGATTTAAGCTCTCCGCGTCAAATTGTCGCAGACGCCGCAGTTTCGCTCGCGGTTCTGTTTGCGCTAGGCATCCTTTTTCCTCCAAACCTGGTTTCGTGGAGAAAGAGTGATCTCATCAAATACCGTTCCCTGCCGTGAAGCCAACACCATCATCGCGGCAATCGCTATATCGTCCGGCTCGATTGCATGCTCTGGGGCGAGGTCTGGCTCAAATTGCAATTTCTCAAAGAAGGGCGTGCGCACAGCGCCTGGATTAATGAGAGTTACCCGGACTCCCGACTTTCCGCATTCTTCGCGCAGCGCCTGAGAAAAACCACGGATAGCAAATTTGCTCGCACAATAGATGCTGCCCTGTCTCGCCCCCCGCAGCGCCGCTTCCGAGCCCATGAAAAGGATATCGCCCTCCCCCTGCTTTTTCAGCATCGGCAGGAACGCCTTAGTCAATAGGATCTGACTCGTCAGGTTGGTATCCAGTAACAGTCGGATGTCATTAATAGAGAGCTGTTCCAGGAACCCCATCCGGCCGATGCCCGCATTGTTGATCAACGCCTTCACCGGCAAATCGATCCCCGCGATCAATTCCGCCAGCCTTTCGGGGAGCGCGTCTAGATCCGCCAGATCAATGCTATGACTGCTAAAGTCAGGATGGTCCAATTGCGCCTTATCGGGATTCTTAGCTATCCCTAGAACTTGATATCCCGCGTCAATTGCACCCTTCGCTATTGCTCGCCCAATACCCGAAGAGGCCCCCGTGATGACCACCAGTTGTTTTTCGTTTGAGCTATTCACGTATTAACTCCATAGTGCTGCAAGGCTATGCACAGCGATAGTACTGCTGGGGCGAAATAGATTTAAACAGAAGCGTCTCGATTGCTGCCAACTGCGCGGCTTCATCATCGTTCTTCAAGGAGATCATACCCTCGTCGATCTCGGTAGCTCGTGCAAATAATTCCTCGTCTGGGTAGAGCTTGACTATGCGCTTATGAAAGTCGACGGGCATTCTAAATAAACCACTGCTCACGGAATGAATCTTGTCAACATCGAGCCTCGAGAATAGCTGATCGAATAGAGCCTCATAAGCTGCAATCCCATCACTACCCAGAATGAGCGGCTCGAAACGAATCGCCACCCTCCACCCGGCTAGTTGCAGCTTGTGTAATGCCTCAATCCTCTTCTCTACGGACGGCACCTTATGCTCCCAGCGAGAGGCTGCCTCGCTTGTAGTGAAGCTCATGGCAATGACGCAATTAGAGACTACATCTTGCTCAAGCAGGCAACGAACCTGGGTGCTCTTCGTTCGAATCTCCAGTTCCGCATGGGGATAGTTTACGAAAAGCGGTACGAATTTTTTACAGAAATTACTGACCGGTTCCAGTGCCAGACTGTCGCAATCATAGCCGCTGTAATAGACACCACCGCCATCATTCTCAGCTATCTTGTCAGCGAGGGCGGCCTCGAAGTCCTCGAAGTTAACGAACAGGACATAATTTGCAGAGCTGTACATACCTTGCAGAAAGCAATAGCGGCAATCATAAACGCAGTTCAGCATATGCGAAAAATAGTAGCTTTTGCTGTCGTTGTAACCATAGCCCTGCGGTGCAGATAGCACTTTGTTTCCGTATTTTTTCGCCAAAATCAGTGCCGGTGACTTTTTCTGAAGACGAAAATTTTGTGACTTGCGATTAAACACCTCACCGTAGCGCTCACATATAACCTGAGGTATATGGGAATATCTGGCAAGCAATTCCTTTACTCGCGGCAATTCCAATACTTCTTCTTCAATGTAGATGGTCGAAAACATAAAACTCAGATCACTGTGTATTCATTGGCTCGTCAATTTGAGCTACAAGTGTGGCAATTAGTTTCTTACTGCCCACCGCAGTTGCAACGAAGCCACCTAGCTCAGCTTCGCGCCCCAGCGCCTTGTAGCGCTGACAGAGCCTTTTCAGCTGCAATTTCTGACTTACGGTCAAGTGTAACTGGCTACAGAGGTCGTGATAGGCAGTCGGCATAGCATGGCTGGCATTGTGCAGATTAACCAGTTCGCTCAGTCTCTGAACGAGCGAGACGATCTGCTCCTCTTGCTGCGCTATCCACATCGGCACCCTCTTCAAGTCCAGATCGCTGATCGGGTTTTGCAGGTTATCGGATACAACTTTAAATAGTTGCACCAATTCCGCTGTCGAATGCCTGCTCGCTTCGCCATAGAACGCAGAAGCCTCCATCTCATAGACAGCATCCTCAGGATACACCAGCTCCGGCTCATCCACAGTGACTACGCTGCAGGCAGCGATTCCATCGATAAGTTGTGGCGGGTAGGCCCTAGTGCCTGCGGCCCGATCAGTGATCCTATTCGCCAGCCAGCCACTGCCAAGAGCCGCATTTCTGTGCCCAGCGATTCCAATATTCACCCAGCCTCTGACCTGGTTATCCTCATTGGCCTGCTGCTTTGCCAGGAACTTCACCGCAGCCGATACGGCCGATCTACCGACGCCAGAGACTATGAGCTGCAGACCATTTGCACAATTATATTGCACGTAGCCGGAGGTATTCTGTGTAGGCTGCAACCCGAACATGGGAATCAAGGCCTTGGCCTCCAGAGGATGTGCCACAACTATATTAACGGGCATGGCGCTGCTCGGCATTGCTTCTTTCATGAAAGTCCAGGGGTGAAAATGCTGACATGGAGTCTCCGTTCTGCAAGCCAAGCACCACCAAAAAAGGGAAGCCAGGCTTCCCCTTTCCTAACACTTTGCTTAGGCTTGCCAGTCTAGAAACTTGCCAATCGAAAGACTAGTTGTACTTCGCGAGCTCCTTTCTTGCAATAACGCGGCGATGCACTTCGTCTGGACCGTCTGCCAGTCGCAATGTGCGCTGACTCGTCCACAGTGCCGCAAGTGGGAAGTCCTGCGAAACTCCGGCCGCCCCATGCATCTGTATAGCACGATCGATTACACGCAGTGCCATATTTGGCACCGCAACTTTAATCTGAGAGATCGCATCTCGGGCTGCTTTATTGCCAATGGTATCCATCAGCCATGCGGCCTTATAGGTTAGCAGTCTACACATCTCTATTTCTATACGACTATCGGCAATAATGTCGTAATTGCCACCCAGTTCAGCTAGCGGCTTACCGAATGCCTCTCTACTCACTGATCGCTGGCACATTAGATCCAATGCCTTCTCTGCGGCACCAATGGAACGCATACAGTGATGGATTCGTCCAGGTCCGAGACGGCCCTGAGAGATTTCAAAACCACGGCCTCGGCCTAATATGATATTGCTTTGGGGAACCCGTACGTTGTGAAATTTTATGTGCATATGGCCATGGGGAGCATCGTCGCGACCAAATACATGCATAGGCCTTATGACTTCAACACCCTCTGTGTCCATGGGCACGAGAATCTGCGACTGGCGGGTGTGCTTAGGAGCATCCGGGTCGGTAACAACCATGACAATCATGATCTTGCAGCGCGCGTCTCCCGCACCAGAGATGTAGAATTTTTCTCCGCTAATAACCCACTCATCGCCGTCCATCACGGCACTCGTGGCTATGTTCGTGGCATCGGAAGAGGCAACACCTGGCTCCGTCATGGCGAATGCCGATCGAATCTCACCCGCGAGCAGCGGCTCAAGCCATTCTTTCTTCTGTTCTGCAGAACCGTAACGCTCCAAAACTTCCATATTGCCAGTATCAGGTGCACTGCAGTTGAATGCCTCCGAAGCAAGCCTGCTTCGTCCCATGATTTCCGCAAGATGCGCGTAGTGTAGATTCGATATACCCGCCCCACCCTGACTCTCAGGCAGGAAGAAGTTCCACATGCCTAGCCTGCGCGCCTCAGCTTTCAGGCTTTCTAGAATCTCTACCTGACGTGGCGTCTGTGTCCATCTATCACCTACGCTAACCTCATCGTGGTACTCGACCTCAACAGGCTCTACTTTCTCTTCAACAAAAGTGCGAATCTTTTCGCGTACTTCGACGAGTTCTTCTGATAATCCTAAGTCCATCATTTCTATTCTTCCCCTAAATTCAATTTAAACATTTTTACTAGATCAGCTAGCTATTGTGCCACCACCGTCGATCACGATCGTTTGGCCCGTCGTAAAGCTACCTGCACTGGATGCGAGAAATATCGCCGCACCCGCAATTTCATCGGGCTCACCTATCCTACGAAGCGGATACTTGGCAACCGTTGCCTTGTATATTTCGGGGTTCTCCCAGAGAGCCTTGGCAAAATCCGTCTTTACCAAGCCCGGAGCGATGCAGTTCACTCGGATATTCTTCGGCCCCCACTCTACTGCCAAATTCCTGGCAATCTGCATATCCGCGGCCTTCGATATAGCATAGGCGCCCAAGGCATCGGTGCCCTTCAAGCCACCGATAGAAGATACGATTATAACTGCGCCACCACCGGTCTCAGCCATGCCTGGAAGTACCTGTTGGCAGAGTCGGTGAACGCTGCCAATATTAGCATGCATAACTTTGTCGAAGGCTTCGTCTGGAATGTCCTGAGAAGGACCGAAATAGGGGTTAAGAGCCGCGTTGCATACCAGCACATTGACGTTCCCAAGCTGCTGTTCGGTCTTGCTGACTAATTCCTGCAGCTGCTCTTTGTAATTTATATTACAGGCTATGGCGATAGCCTCGCCTCCCTGCTCACGAATTCCTGCTGCTACTTCATCGCAGGCATCCTGGTTGCGGCTCGATATAACGACTTTCGCGCCATGTTCGGCCATGCGAGTCGCTATTGCCAGACCGATACCCTTGGTCGATCCGGTGATAATTGCCACTTTGCCTTCTAGGCTAAATAAACTCATACACTCTCCCTTTCATTCGATTGGCTTAGCGCCCGATTCTCTTGCTGCATACCCAGGGAACACCCAAGATATTAATCCATCCAGTCCCGTTTACCCTTCGAAATATTTGTACCACCATCAACAGGAATTACCGTGCCATTCGTATAGGCACCGGCCCGGGACGCAAGATAAGTTACGATGCCCACCATCTCTTCAGGTCTGCCTACTCGGCCCAGCGGACAATCATCTTCGATGTCTTCTTTATAGTGTTCAAACACATAGTCAGTCATCTTTGACTCGAAGAACCCAGGTGCTATCGCATTGACTGTAATATTCTTTGGCCCCAACTCTACGGCTAAACTCCGGGTGAGGTGATGCAGTGCAGCCTTGCTAGCCGAATAGGCAAACGTGGGAACACGCTGGACGATGGGCACATGAATCCCATCCATTGAGCCAATATTAATTATGCGGGAGGGATCGTCTCTCTTTGCGGAAATCGATAATAGCGGCGTCGCGTCTCGAGTTAAGGAAAATACCGCGGACAGGTTCGTGTCGACGACCTTCGCGAAGCCGTCATCTGGATAGTCTTCAAGCTTGGCTCCCCAGTTAGCACCGGCATTGTTGATGAGTATCGAGAGGCTGCCCAACTTACCCTCAGTGAAGCTCAACAATTTATTCCGGTCTGAGCTATTAGTTACATCTGCCGCAAGCGCAGCACAGTCGCCATACTTAGACAGCTCCGCAAGCGCCATGTCGCATTTTTCTTGACTGCGCGAGGCGATAACAACTCGGACACCATTGCAGAGGAGACCCTTCGCCATGATTAAGCCAAGACCAGAACTGCCTCCAGTAACAAGTGCAGTTTTCCCTTCGAGTGAGAATAGCGAGCCTGACAGGTAGGTGTTTAAGTCTTGCGGCGACACTATCCCTCGTCCGCCACTTTAATCAGCTGCTTACCAAAATTCTTACCCTTTAACATACCACGGAAATATTCAGGCGCATTGTCCAACCCTACTCCGACACTTTCTCTGTATTTTAAACGGCCATCCTGAACCCAGCTTCCGAGTAGTCTGGTGGCTTCAACCCATCTATCATTCCATTCGGTAACGACAAAGAATCGATGCTCCGGCACCGGATCTAGCGCCTTGAGAATGTGCATCGGCGTTTCGGATTTCGTCATATCTTCATCGTTGTAGTTTGAGATGTAGCCGCAAACTGGCACCCTCGCACCTACGTTCAGCAAGGGTGCAACCGCCTTCGTTACGTCTCCACCGACATTCTCGAAATAGATATCGACGCCATCGGGACAAGCCTCGGCAAGTTGCGCGGCTAGATTGCCCGCCTTATAGTCGATACAGGCATCGAACTTCAATTCTTCCTTAACGTAGCGACATTTCTCCGCCCCCCCGGCGATACCCACCACTCGCAGGCCTTTTATCTTGGCTATCTGCCCCACTGCCGAGCCAACAGCACCGGAAGCCGCTGCAACAACGAGTGTCTCGCCAGGCTGTGGCTTGCCAATTTCGGTCAGCCCAAAGTAGGCAGTTCTTCCCGGCATACCCACAACCCCCAGATGTGCCGACAGACTGCCATTATTGAGATCAACTCTCATTAGGCGCGGGTCACTCGCATCCGTTACGATGTGAGATTGCCAGCCCATATGCGCCGCGACTGTATCTCCTTCCGCGAATTCGGGAGAGGTAGACTTAATGACGATACCCGCAGATTCTCCTGTAATGACATCTCCGATCTGCAGCGGAGCAGCATAGGATTTCATGTCGTTCATGCGACCTCGCATATAGGGGTCCAGTGAGAGCCAGCAGACGCGGATCAATACCTGATTCTCCGTTAACTCAGGAATGTCTACTTCGCGAAACCCAAAACACTCATCACTTGGCTCGCCCTGAGGCCTCTGAGCTAGAAACACCTGTGTATTCTTAGTCATGTTGGAATCTCTTCTTACCTGTTGATACCTAAGCTAATCAGTCTACTTTACTCAATGCCTGGGAACAACAGATGCCAGCGCTCGGTCTAGTAAATCTAAGCCTTGGAGTATCTCGGCTTCGCTCACAATCAGCGGCGGGATTAAACGTACGATACCGTTCCTTGTCGGCGTGACCAATAAGCCGATTGCAAGCGCGGCTTCGCTTACCTGCCTCACTTGCTCATCCGATTGCAATTCGAAGGCACACAGCAGCCCGCTGCCCCGTATAGAGCCGACCAAACTGGGATATTTTAGCCCCATGCGCTCAAGACCTGCTAACAGGAGCTTCCCCGACACGGCAGCTCTGTCCGCCATGTTCTCACGGAGCAGGTAGTCAACGACTGCCGTTGCTACAGCACAAGCAAGCGGGTTGCCACAGAAGGTTCCGCCATGGTCACCCTTGCTCAACTGTCGGTCCACACTCTCGGAGACGGCAAAGGCCGCGAACGGGAATCCTCCTGCGATACCCTTGCCCATAGTGAGAATATCCGGAACGAGGCCTTGACTGCTATGCTCTATCGCGAAGAACTTGCCAGTCCTGCAAAACCCGGTTTGTATTTCGTCGATAATAAGCAGCACACCTCTTTTCTTGCAGAGGGCTGCGGCACGGTGGAGATAGTCAGCGGGGGGAATACGCACACCGCCCTCACCCTGTATTGGCTCAAGAATGACGGCCGCAGTATTCGAGTCTACAGCTGACTCTAAGGCATCGAAATCCCCGAAGGGAGCGAAACCATTTCCCTCTAAGCTGGGTAAGAACTGCTTAGCATTATTTATGCCTCCAGAGACCGAGAGTGTATTGAAGGTGCGTCCGTGAAACGACGCTAGCGTTGAAACGATCCTGGATTTTCCTGTAATTTTACGCGCAAGCTTTATTGCAGCATCATTAGCCTCGGCACCACTGTTTGCGAAATATATTTTGGCCGGGCTTATCGGCAATATGTCGCTAAGCGTCTCCAGTAATCTTGAACGCGAAGGTGAATAAGTAAAGCCCGAGTTTGGATTCTGAATAATTTTCTGTGCCTGTTCGAATATGGCGCCTGTTATAACTGGATGCGAATGTCCCAGGCAGGTCACTCCCCAACCCGACGTGAAGTCCAAATATTCCTTGCCGTCTTCATCCCAAACGACACAGCCCTCGCCACGTTCTATCGCTACTGATTGTCGATTGCAGAAGGTAATGCCCAGACGATCTTCTATCTCTATTGTGTTCATATCAGCGCTCTCATCTCTATACTATTTGTGTACCAACCCGGTACCAGTGGGAGTAAACTCTCGTAAAACCCAACTTTCGATACAAATTAATTGCTGCCTGATTCGACTCTGCCACCTGCAGATACGCGAATCTCGCTCCTCGCATCAATGCCCAGTGCAACAGCGAAGCTAGGACTGCAGATGCGTGTCCCTGCTGCCTATGAGAGGCCGCGCTGGCAATTCCAAATATTCCTACTGCTCTTTCAGACAGAACAGCCATGCCCGTACTGAGAGGAATTCCATCGATTGCAAGACTGAGAAATCGCACATTATGTAACTCCAACTTTTCTAGAATTTCTCTATGCACAGCGATGCCCTCTAACGGTTTTCCCGTTATCTCATACCATGCACTTAACCAGGTGCTGAGCTCGGCCAAGTGATTCGCCTTTACCATAGTTTTACAGCCAACAATTCCCGTCAGATCAAGCAGCATAGTTTGGGTCGGCGACTGCTTCTCATATCCTCTATGAGCGAGCGCGTTGTCTATATTCTCAAGCGTCGGTAACGAACTGCCGTCTGAACGCACTATTCTTATCACCGGCGCAACACTCCTTTCCCTGAAATATTTTTCGGCCGCTTCTATGTACTCCACCGGCACCAGATCGGCGTCCGGATGCAGACTCAATGCATTAGTACGGCGCTCTATTCCGTTCGCGTATCTAAGCACTCCGACAGGCAATTCTTCTTCCTCAAGCGCCGGCCAGGCGACTCTGACAGCCTCCTCTATCTCCCTCACATTCACGCTCTTTCTCCTCTATTTCCAAACTGCACACACGCTAAACGAACGCCAAAAAAAAACCCCTAAGGCCAGAGGCGCTTAGGGGTTTTCAGAATCTGTTTTTGTTAACTAGATAAAACCAAGGCTCTCCGGCAGGGATAAATATGTCGCGCGCGCGGCGCGTCGGGCCGCTGTGCGTACTGCCGCTGCTGCCTGAGGTTTAACTGACTGCTGGAAATTCGTTTCGTACATCGTTAGTCTTTCGCTCGGTATTCTACAGGCGGGGACTTTATTGGATTCGCTTCACGCTGTCAATAGAGCGATGTGCAGTCTACACATCGCCACCATCTTCTCGTCTGGCTCTGTTACTCCCATTTCTGCGCTCCCGGAATTCTTCGAAGTTATTCAGATTCAGGTCGAAATATGGATTCTCAAACTTGACGCTTTGCGGCTCACGGCCGGTAATCGCGCCCTCCGCAACCAGCACTACAACATAGACAATCAAAGTAGTAAGCAACACGGTGTAGCGATTTCGAAGTATTAGATTCTTCATCGGTTTCCCTTTCGATTCTCAATCAATGAAACGACGCATGAATACCGCCCCGGCAATCAGGATTGAACCGACCAGTATTCCAAACAGCGTATCGTAATTAAACACTCTCTCAAAGACGCTTGAGAACTCCACGATGAGATATTGATTCGGGTCGGCAGTGCGCGACTCCACCCAATTCGCCAAATATTGTGTACCAAAAATAAAATCCTCAAGAAAGCCAACCAAGATAAATACTCCGCCCGCCCATAACAAAGGTGTCTTCCTCGCGAAAGCTGAAAAAAGAAGCAGCCAGCCCATAGTAGGCAATAGCCAAAGTGACGTGACGACAACGGAAATGTAAATAAGAACCAGACTCACCAACGCCGCGAGAAACATCCAACCGATTCCAACCAAGTCCACATCGTAACTTATCCCCAATACGGTCAACCAGACCATCGCAATCAAGTACATTGCGAAAATAATCGATACGTAGAAGATAGGTGCAACGACAGTAATAGCGACGAGCTTCGCTACAACTGTCTGCAGATTCGAAACTGGCATAGACTGCCAGAAAAGGACACTCATCTCTTTACGATCCTGGTACAGAGCATTGATTAGATAGATCACGGTGCAGATGGCGAGCGTAATGAAAAACGGGGCGGCCGCCACCATGAAAAACGGCGCCATATCGAACGGTGACAGACCATCGAACAACACCGAGAGATAACGAAGACCTTCGGCCAATCGATCTGGATCTATACGTGTAGCCACCCAGGTCGTGGCCACCAGAATGAGTAGCGCGACAACGGCAGGTGCACCTACGAATAAGTTTCTATGTTCCAACACCTCTCGCCTCAGCAGCCCATAGAACTGATAGATCGCGAACTTATCCATTTTTTTCTTCCTTCAACTTGGCAACGAAGAGATCGGCAACGCTTGGCGTATGAACCTCACCGAGCGACTCCAGTTGCGCCTTAGGGATCGATTCGAACGTGTAAGATTTCTTGCCCAGCAAATTGCGAACATAAATTGGCCCGAGTGCGTCGGCCTGTGACAATTTGTCCGGGCCGACCAGAACTTCGGAAAAGACCTCGGCAATATCCGTCATCAGGGTGTCGAGTACAATTTTACCTTTATTAATGAACACGAGATGTGAGAGCAGCGCCTCTATTTCTTCCACCTGGTGCGTGCTGATAATGATTGTTTGATTCCCATTATAATAATCGTTGAGCAGCCGATCATAGAACTCCTTCCTATAGATGATATCCAATCCCAGGGTCGGCTCATCGAGGACTAACAGCTGGACGTCTATCGACATTACCAGGGCCAGATGAAGCTGTGTCACCATCCCCTTCGATAGGTCTTTGATGCGCTTATTGCTCGGAATATCTGTCGTACTAAGAAATTTTTCTGCCTTGCGGCGATCGAATCTCGGATGTACGGCTTCTACATAGTCGATGACATGGGAAACCTTTAACCACTTCGGCAGAATGCCGACGTCGGCGATGAAGCAGACGTCTTCCATCAACTTGTGTCGAGCTTTCCGAGGGTCGCGGCCGGCAACGCTGAGCTCGCCGTCCACATCGCAGAGCCCGGTCAACGCCTTTAGAGTTGTCGTCTTCCCTGCCCCGTTCGGGCCTATAAGGCCACTGATGGCTCCGCTAGGTATAGACAGATCTACTCCATCCAAAGCAACAAAGCTGCCGTATTTTTTACGAAGCGATTTGGCTTCGACGATATTACTCATGCTCTATCCCCAAAGTTCTCGATTTCTATCGATTCTTCTCGCCGCCAAGGAGATCATTAATTTCCAGGCCCAGCCTCTCAATTCTTTCAGCAATCTGCGGCCATTCCTGCTCAAGAAACTTTCTTCTTTCTGCGGTTGATAGTTTTTGCTTCGCTCCTGGTAAGACATACATTCCTAGCCCCCGTTTTTTCTCGACCAACTCTTCGTCGACCAAAATTTGCATCGCTTTCGATACAGTGATTGGGTTGATTCGTTGCTCACTGGAAATCTGGCGAACCGATGGCAAGGCATCGCCCTCAACGAGGACGCCATCCATTATGAGCTCCACCAACCTGTCTCTAAGTTGCAGATAAATAGGCTCTTTATTGTTCCAATTGATTTCCACTTAGCAGGCTCCTGCCCATATAGTGTTATACATAACTATAACACCATATCAGCAACATGCAACAAAGAAATCAGCCGGATGTATCCGACTGATTTTTCAGGGGTTTTAATGAGAGAGGCACCGAGAAACGGGCTCTGGAGTTAGTTCTGTCGCTTTTCGAGAATTGTATCTGCGGCCAGAAGCTCTTGTATTTCCCCACCTGAGAATTCGAATTCACGTAGGATCTGCCAGGTGTGCTCACCGAATTTAGGAGGTTTATGCCGCACCGAACCCGGCGTGCGAGACAGTTTAATCGGTGTGCCTGTCATCTTGTACCAGTCGTCTTCGATAATCATTTCCCGGTGCCTGGTGTGGGCATGATCTACTACCTGCGCGGTATCGTGAATCGCGCCCGCAGCAAGACCGGCGTTGGCAAGTCGATCAGCTATTTCGCTGCCATCAATCTTCATCAGGCTGGATTCTATCTCTGCCTTCAGATCATCTCTGTTATTCACACGGTCGATATTGTTCAGGAACCTAGGATCTGTAATTAGCTCTTCTCTTCCCAATTCGACGCACATTTTCCCATAGGCACGGTTATTTCCCGCTCCGACGAAGATATCCACAGTCTTCGTGCGGAATGTATCGTAGGGACTTATATTGGGGTGCGCATTCCCGGTCGCAACAGGAATCTTTCCAGAGTACAGATAGTTGGGAATATGTGGGTGCATCAACGAAACTGCACAGTCGTATAGGGTCATATCAAGGTATTGTCCCTTCTGTGACCTTTCTCTTTCAGCCATAGCCATGAGAATCGCGACTGCCGAATAAAGGCCGGTGCCCATATCCACCATCGCAAGTCCCAGCCTTGTCGGATTGCTGCCCGCCTCTCCATTTACACTGAACCAGCCTGCCATGGCTTGGATAATCGCGTCATATCCGGGGAACCCTCCCCAAGGCCCATCACTTCCAAACCCACTGACTCGGCAGTGAATCAGCCTGGGGAACTTTTCTCTCAGGACCTCCTCATATCCGAGACCCCATTTCTCCATGGTCCCTGGCTTGTAGTTTTCGATGAGAACATCTGCCTTTTCCAGCAGTCGCAGCAATACCTGCTGACCATCGGGTTTCGAAAGATCCAAACCCATGGAACGCTTGTTGCGGTTGACACCCAAATAGTAGGCGGAGTCTTCATCGTGAAAGGGAGGCCCCCAATCTCGAGTCTCATCCCCTCGAGGAGGTTCTATTTTAATAATC
Organism: uncultured Gammaproteobacteria bacterium; assembly: GCA_963976555.1. GTDB lineage: Bacteria > Pseudomonadota > Gammaproteobacteria > Pseudomonadales > Pseudohongiellaceae > UBA9145. Next base: position 2,675 of record CAXBLN010000001.1, on the reverse strand, counting down.
TCTGCGCCGTGATCGCCGAGCATCTGTGTGCAGTATGGTCCACCCAACACTCTAGACAGATCGATAACTAACTTGCCCTTGAGCGCACCTTCGCTAGTTCTATTAAACACTGTAGATTCCTATTCCGCCGCTTCGAGCTATACCAGATACGATACGCTTTGTCGGGGCAAGAGGATACGGTAGCCTCGCTGCCGGTTCAAGTACCCATGTCCGCAGCTCAGTACTAGACAGCCTCCGCTATCAGCTCGAGGTTTAGCCCTTCCTTGCGGATTAATAGTTTCAGTTTATTCAGTGCTTCGATCTGTATCTGCCTAACTCTTTCCCGGGTAAGGCCGACCTCGACACCCACATTTTCCAGAGTGTCTGTATCGTAACCGCGAAGACCAAAGCGCCTGCAGATGATATCGCGTTGCTTTTCGGAGAGTTGTTGCAGCCAGTTTTCCAAACGCTCATGCATCTGCGAGGTTTGACAATAGCTTCGAGGATTCTGTTTAGATTCTGCGCTGAGCATTTCCACTACTGCCGTGTCTGAGTCCGCTGCAACAGGCGCATCTACAGAACTGAGACTCTCATTCAGGATCATCAGCCGTTCTATTTCCAGGCGAGAGCTACCGGTAGACTCCGCAATCTCGCGGCTCCCCGCCTCTCGACCCGTCTCTCTTACGAAGTCTCGTTGGATTCGCTGATAGCTATTTAATTGCTTTACAACATGTACGGGCAGGCGGATGGTTCGAGTCTGGTTCATCAGACCGCGTTCGATATTCTGCCGAATCCACCACGTTGCATAGGTTGAGAACCGAAAGCCTTTCTCAGGATCGAACTTCTCCACAGCGTGTATAAGACCCAGATTGCCCTCTTCGATAAGATCTAAAAGCGAGAGCCCGCGATTCAAATAGCGCCTCGAGATTTTCACCACCAAGCGCAGATTACTTTCAATCATCCGACGTCTGCTCGCACTATCGCCTTTTAATGCGCGCCGAGCATAGCGAACCTCTTCTTCCGCTGTAAGTAAGGGCGCATGACCAATCTCTTTAAGGTAGAGCCGAGTTACGTCTGGAGCGCAAGCTGCATCTGTTGGAGTGTCGGAATCAGTCCGGCTGGGTGCCAGCTTCTCATCATTCATGGGGAGGCTCCTTCCTATCGTTGCATAAACTGGCGACCACATCCTGTGTGCCAGTGTCTCGCGCCAACTTGAGGCCTGTAGGTACGACGAGACTACTAAAATTAAGTATAGATTGCTTTGGGGAAAAGTCGAATCGTTTGCTGCGCTTAGTCGAGGATAGAGGGCAGAAAAAATTCGGCAACCATAATAGGCTTCTCGAAGAGGTAGAAAAGGCTGCGCCTTCCCCAAGAATTACTCCCAAAGCAAGTAATATCCATGCCACTGCGGATAAGATCGGGGTGGCTGAATAAGTACTCCCCCAGGGGCTTCTCGTTAAGCTCCAAGACACTTGCCAATGGGCTATCTAAACTGTATTTGGGAATCAGCGTGTGCGCCAATACCCAGGGCTTGTCGTTGCCCACGAGCACGACTTTTCGTGACCAGAAATTGTGGGAAGCAGACAAAGGGCCAAAACCAGAGCGAACCGCTGCTGAGGGTAGGGTGATCCATTGCTGGGAGACAACTTCGACGCGAAAATTGCTGTGACTTTTCTCAATCAACAATTGCGTAAGCGAGCCAGAATCGAACAGCCACTGCTTCCAAGCTACGCTCGGCTGGATACTTCGCGATCCAAGTTTGTGCCAATCCAGGGAGCTACCCGATATGTCTGCCATAGCGAGCGGCAGATTACCGAGTGCTGAACTAGAGGCTGCTTTTGATTGCAAGGGCATCAAGTTTCGTGGGATTGTGAAATGAAAACCCCGCGCTGCAGCGAGTGCAGTGCGGGGTGGTAGTACGCTTTACTAATTAGCGAGGACGGTAATTCTGAAGCGTCTTGATGATCACTGTCATCACACGACGGTTCTGAGCACGACCGGCGTCTGTATCGTTCGTAGCTCTCGGCTGAGACTCACCGAATCCACGCGCCGATATTCGGCTAGCCTGTATGTTGTAGCGATCGATGAGCACCTCACGAACAGCCTGCGCGCGGCGCTCGGAAAGCCCCATGTTGTACTGGTCTTCACCGCGGCTGTCAGTGTGACCTTCCAGCTCGATAATCACGTCTGGATACTGCACCATGAAATCGCTTACTTCCTGAATCTCGGAGTAGTATTGGGGTCTGACTTCGGAGCGGTCGAACTCAAATAGTACTTCCAACTCGACTCTAGCCACTTCCTCAACAGGGATTGGGCAACCGTCTGCGTCTACAGCATAGTTTCTAGGTGTATCCGGGCAGTTGTCGCGGCTGTCGGGTACGCCATCTCTATCCGCATCGGGTGCGGCAGCGGCTGGAGCAGCCGGAGCACGCGCTGGGGCAGCAGCGGCTGCGGGTCTTGCCGCTGGCGCTGCGGGGCGAGACTTGTTGCCACCGAAACGGTAGACCAGCGCCGTGTCTATGCCAAAATCGTTGTCTTCGTGATCACGGTTGGCATTGAGATAAGTACGAACAGCCGTGCGCCACGTCCAATTATCGGACAATTTGTAACTTATACCCGTTCCCAAGTCCCACACCGGGTCATTCTCGCCGGATAGGTTGTTATTGCCGACACCGCCCACTACGAAATGGGTCAAT